>JAYTEJ010000173.1:0-1826 GCA_043735365.1 Acidobacteriota bacterium | reverse complement strand
CTACATCGATTGCAGCGCCGAACCGCTCCCCTACGGCGAGCAGCTGGTCTCGGACATTCTCAACCGCACCGAGACCGCGATGCCGCAGGCGCACTGCTTCCTGGCAACCGAACTGATGCTGAAAGCACAGGCGCGGGCCGAGCGGGTGACGTTCGCGCCGGCTATTTGACCGCGAGCCGGTCGGTGACCGACTTGACGCCTTCGGTCTCGCGCGCCAGCTGAAGGGCGCGCGCCCGCTGCGCCGCGGTCGCTACAGTGCCGGACAGAGTAACGACGCCGTCGGTGGTATCGACGCCGATACGGGACCCCTTGAGGGTGTCGTCCAGCGTCATCTTCGCCTTGATCTTGCCGGTCAGCGCGGTGTTCGCCAGCGCGTGTTGCGCGGCATTGGCGCCCACCGCCACCTTGTCGCCGATCGCGGCGCCGACCTCGCGCGCGTGGGCACTGTCCACCGGTGCCGTCGCCACCGCCCCGCCCGGGCCGACAATCCGGCCGTCGTACACCCGATAGCCGAGAAGATATCCACCTACCACCGCCAGCACCGCCAGCACGATCAGCAGACGCAATAGCGCTCCCATTGGCAAACCTCCATCTCGCCCTAGAGTACACCGGGACGCGCCCTCCGGCCCGGCCGGGACCCCGAGGACTGGTGGACTCTCTTCACGGATGTGGGGGGTGAACGCGGATGGACACGGAGATGAGACGCCGGCCCGACGACGAATCATCGGTCCGGCGCCCCCCCGAGGCTCGAGACTGGCGCTACTGGACGCGGTCCGCGATGGTGTCGTTGTGGGACGCCGAATACTTCCGCAGATCGGCCCATGCATCGCTGGCCGCCTGGCTGGGCGCCTGGTCGGCAGCCAGGTCCTGCCACGACCCGTAGCGGCTGAGCGACAGGAACTGCCAGTTCCCGCCGTCCAGATGAGTCATCAGCACGTTAGTGGACTTGCCGGGCACCCGCCCGGTCAGCGACCGGTGCAACTCGGCGCGATGCCCCGGCACCGCCCGCTGGACGCCGACGATGTAGACCGGATGTCCGGCCTGCGCGCCGGTCATGCCCATGGCGCGCTGGAATTCCGGCCATGAGGGTCCGGAGACGTAGGTGTCGTCGTGCCAGGCCATGGCCGGGGCGGCACCGGCGGCCGCGGGCGGCAACGGCGTGATTTCCACCGTGGCCTTCGCGCCGGCGTGCTGAATCAGGCAGTAATCCCAGTCCGCCCCCTCCTGATGACGGAGCAATAGAAAGTGGCTCCCCATCGGATTCTTCGGATCGACTTCCTGGAGCTGCTTCGCCAGCGCGGCCGCCTGGCCGGGTGCCGCCTTGGCGAACATGACGCTGTAGACGTCGGTCGGGGCGGCGGCGGGCGGCGCCGATGGCGCCTGGGCGGCAGCGCCGCCGACGGATGCGGCCAGGGCCGCGGCGACGAACCCGAGTCGAACAGTTGACTTCATGAGACTCCCTTCAAAATACGGATGTGCTTCAGTTAAGTCACGATCGCGGCCGTTTGTCAATGCGCGACGGCACGGCGGCGCCGAACTGATCCGCGGCATCGACAGGCGCGTGAGGACGGGAACGAACCTGTAATAATGAAGGCACGATGATGCCCCGACCCGCCTCAACTGTCAGATGGTAAGAGACGCCGCTCCCGGGGGAATTCTCAGCCAGGACCAGCTTCAGGCGCACGCCGCCCGTATCGCTCCGACGCACCGGCTGGCGGCGAGCTCGCGGCGGGGACGGGCGCTGCTGCCAGAGCTCGACGGCAGTGCGGCGCGGCTGGACGAAATCTATCGGTTCCTGTCGGCCGCCGCCCGCGTCGACCCGCAGC
>JAYTEJ010000172.1:0-5965 GCA_043735365.1 Acidobacteriota bacterium | reverse complement strand
TGTGGCGGTCCTCGCCTTCCCGGCGTACGTCCAGGTCGCGCGGTCGCTCTCGAGCCGCGTCCGCGGCGTGCCGCTCAGCCAGCATGTCGCCGCCGAGCGCGACCATCTCGTCACCAGCTCCCGGCAGTCGCTGCTCTCGGCGACGTTCCTCGCGCACCAGAGCTGGCTGATGACCGACGCCATTGTTCGCACGCTCTGGCGCCTGCTCGTCAGCCGCCGGCGGCGGCTCGAGTGGATGTCGGCGGACCTGGTCGCCCGGCAGGACTTCTCCGCCGCCGAGGTCGCCAGGCGCATGTGGGCCGGGCCCGTCCTCGCCGCCGCGGCCGGCCTGCTGGTCGCGGTGGTGTCGCCGGCGCGGCTGCCGCTGGCCCTGCCGCTGATCGCGCTCTGGGCCGGCTCGCCATGGATCGCCTACGTCACCGGCCGGCCGCTGACCCACGCGCGCGCCTCGATTACCGACGCCGAGCGCCTCGCGCTCAGGAAGATTGCGCGGCGGACGTGGCGCTTCTTCGAGGATCTGTCGCAGGCCGCCGACCACTGGCTGATTCCCGACAACTACCAGGAGGACCGCGACGACGTCGTCGCGCATCGCACCTCTCCGACCAATGTCGGGCTGCAGCTGGTGTCGACACTGGCGGCCTACGACCTCGGCTACGTCAACCTCACCGGCGCCATCGGCCGCCTCGAGCCGGCGTTCGCGACGTTGCAGGCGCTGCCGCGCTACCGCGGGCACTTCTACAACTGGTACGACACGCGTACGCTCGAACCGCTGATTCCCCCCTACATCTCGACGGTGGACAGCGGCAACCTCGCCGGCTACCTGCTGACGCTGAGAAGCGGGCTGGCGATGGCGATCGAGCACGATCCGATCATCGACGGGCGAGTCCTGTCCGGCGTCGAAGACGTCGTCTCGCTCTGTGAGGAGGCCGCGGCCGCCGGTCTGCCGTCGAAACAGGCCGCCGCGGGGCGGGCCCTGAAGAAGGAGATCGCCGAGCTGCGGGTGCATCTGCTGGAACGGCCGCTGACCTGGACGGGCTGGCGCACCCTGCTCGGTCAGCTCGGCGAGCGGCTGTCGGCGCTCGGCGTATTGCTCCGCGACATCGAGGAGAGCGCCGACCCCGGCAACGCCGGGTCCTTCGCCGAGGCGCTCAACTGGCTCGATCGCGCCGCGACCACGATGGCCGAGCGCCTGACCGATCTCGATCGGCTCGGAGGCTGGGCCGATCTACTGGAACGGCCCGACGCCGCCGTGACGGCGCCCGCTCCAGGCATCAGCGTCGCCGCGCTCATCCGATGGTCTGACGAAGTGCTGTCCGGCCTCAATCAGGGTGCCCTGCGCGCGGTCGTCGCGCGGACACGCGTCGAAGCCGGCGCCATCGCCGACCGGTCCGCCCGCATCGGCGCCGCCGCCGACAGCTTTCTCGAGCAGACCGAGTTCGGATTCCTCTTCAATCCGACCCGGCAGCTGTTCTCCATCGGCTTCAGCGTCACCGACGGGCGGCTCGACGCGTCGTATTACGACACGCTGGCGTCCGAGGCGCGTCTCGCCAGCTTCGTCGCCATTGCGCTCGGCCAGGTCCCGCACGGCCACTGGTTCAAGCTCGGACGCTCGCTGACGCCGACCGGCACGGCCCGCGCGCTGCTGTCGTGGAGCGCCTCGATGTTCGAGTACTTCTTGCCGCTGCTGGTGATGCGCGCCTATCCCGGCACCCTGCTCGACGAAACCTATACGGCGGTGGTCTCGCGGCAGATACAGTACGGCGCGCAGCGCGGCGTGCCCTGGGGCGTCTCCGAGTCGGCGTACAACGCGCAGGACCTCGAGCGGAACTACCAGTACCGGGCCTTCGGCGTGCCTGGCCTGGGCCTGAAGCGGGGCCTCGGCGACGACCTGGTGATCGCCCCCTACGCCTCCATTCTCACGGCCCCGCTGGTGCCGCAAGAGGTGCTGCGCAATCTCGAACGGCTGACGCGCGAGGGCATGTCCGGGACCTACGGCTTCTACGAGGCCATCGACTACACGCCGGAGCGCAACCCGCCGGGCCGCCCGCCGGGCACCGTCCTGCCGACCTACATGGCCCACCATCAGGGCATGAGCCTGGTGGCGCTCGACAACGCCCTCCACGACTCCCCGATGCAGCTCCGGTTCCACGCCGACCCGCGCATCCAGGCCGCCGATCTGCTGCTCCAGGAGCGGATCCCGAACATCGTGCCGCTCAAGAATCCCCCCGTGGAGATCGCCGAGCACGTGCCCTCGGCGCGGCTACCGTCGGCGCCGTCAATCCGGCGCTACACCACCCCGCACACGCTCAGCCCCCGGGCGCACCTGCTCTCGAACGGCTCGTACGTGGTGATGCTCACCAACGCCGGCGGCGGCTACAGCCGGCGGCAACAGGTCGCGCTGACCCGCTGGCGGGAAGACGTCACCTCCGACCCCTGGGGTGCGTTCTGCTACGTCCGTGATCTGGAGAGCGGCGACCTGTGGTCGACGGGATATCAGCCGACCTGCCGCGAGCCGCTCGAATACGAGGTCACCTTTGCTCCCGATCGCGCCATGTCGCGCCGCCTCGACGCCGGCATCGAGACGCGGGCCGAGATCGTGGTGTCGCCGGAAGACGACGCCGAGCTCCGACGCGTCTCGCTCACCAACCACAGCACCAGGACCAGGACCCTCGATCTGACCAGCTACGCCGAGGTCGTCCTGGCCTCGGCCGACGCCGATCTGGCACACCCGACGTTCAGCAACCTGTTCGTCGAGACGTTCGCCGTTCCCGAGCGCGATGCGCTGGTCGCGGTGCGCCGGCCGCGCTCCGGAACCGATCGTCTCTATCTGGTCCACGTCCTCAGCGGACGCAGCCGTCTCGACGCTCCGACCCAGTACGAAACCGACCGCGCCCGCTTCATCGGCCGCGGCCGGACGCTAGCCGCTCCCGCCGCACTCGCCGGCCGGGCACTCCTTTCGAACACCACCGGCCCGGTGCTCGACCCCATTGTCAGCCTCCGGCAAAGCGTGCGCCTGCCCCCGGGCGCAACCGCGCGCTTCACCTTCACGACGGGTTTCGCGAGCAGCCTGGAGGAAGCGCACCGGCTGGTGGAGAAGTATCACGACCGCCGGGCGGTCGCCCGTGGCCTGGCGCTGGCCAGCACGCACAGCCAGGTCGAGCTGCGCCATCTGGCGCTGACCGTCGAAGACACCAACCTCTTCCAGCGCCTCGGTGGCCGGCTGCTCTACGGCGACCCCCGGCTGCGCGACCCGGCCGCGGTCGAGCAGAACCGGCGCGGCCAGCGGGAGCTGTGGAAGTACGGCATCTCCGGGGATCTGCCGATCCTGCTTCTGCGGCTCTCGGACGGCAGCGGACTCTCGCTCGCCACGGAGCTGCTCAAAGCCCATGAGTACCTGCGCCGGAAGGGCCTCCCCTTCGACCTGGTGATGCTCAACGAGCATCCTGCGAGCTACCTGCAGGAACTGCAGCAGGCACTCCAGGAGCTGATCGAGCGCAGCCCGGAAAGCGAGTGGATCGGCAAACCGGGCGGCATCTTCCTGCTGCGCGGCGACACCATGCCGAGCGAAGACAACCTGCTGCTGCGCGCCGCGGCGCGCGCGAACGTGGACGCGGCCGCCGGAGGGCTGCGCCATCAGCTGACCCGGCCCCAGGTGCCGTCGACGTTTGCGCCCGTCCGACCCGATGCCGCCGTTCTGACCGCTCCGCCCGCTGCCGCCGCTGGCGAACTGCCGTCGCTTGCCGCCGCCCGGAATGCCGAGCTGTTCAACGGCTTCGGCGGCTTCACGGATGAAGGCCGCGAGTACATCATTCCGGTCCACGGCCCGGCCGTTCCACCCGCGCCCTGGAGCAACGTCGTCGCGCATGCCAGCTTCGGCTTTGCCTGCACCGAGAGCGGACCGGGCTGCACATGGTCGGGGAACAGCCACGACAACCGGCTGACCCCGTGGCGCAACGATCCGGTCAGCGATCCGCCCGGCGAGGCATTGTTCATCCGCGACGACGAGACCGGCAGGTTCTGGTCCACGACGCCGCTGCCGGCGGGCGACGGCCAACCCTATGTCGTCCGTCACGGGCACGGCTACTCCGTCTACGAGCACGTGCACAATCAGCTGGCGTCGGAACTGACCCTGTTCGTGCCGCCGACGGACCGCGTCAAGATCTTCCGGCTCGCCCTGCGCAACGACTCCCCGAAGCGCCGCCGGGTGTCGATCACGCTCTACGTCGACTGGGTGCTCGGCGAAAACCGATCGCGCTCCGCCATCCACGTCGTCACCGCCGCGGCGCCGCGCACCGGAGCGATCCTCGCCCGCAATGCCTTCCGGCCGGAATTCCAGGAGCGGGTGGCGTTTCTGGACCTGTCCCCCGGCCGCGCGAGGTCGCTGACCGGCGACCGCACCGAGTTCATCGGCCGGAATGGATCGCTTGGCCACCCCGCCGCCATGGACCGGACCGGACTATCCAACAGCCTCGGCGGCGGCTTCGACCCCTGCGGCGCCATCGAGGTGGCGGCGGTCCTCGAGCCGTCAACCGAGCAGGTGTTCATCGGCCTGCTCGGGGATGCCGCCAGCGCCGAGGAGGCCGAAGTTCTCGTCGAGCGCTACCGCTCGAAACCGGTGGTGGACAGCGCCCTCGCGGCGGCGCGCGGGTTCTGGAACGATCTGCTCGGAACCCTCACGGTGCGCACACCGGACCGCTCGCTCGACCTCGTGCTCAACCGCTGGCTGCTCTACCAGACGCTGGCGTGCCGCATCTGGGCAAGAACGGCCTTCTACCAGTCAAGCGGTGCGTTCGGCTTCCGCGATCAGCTGCAGGACACGCTGGCGCTGCTCGCCTCCGCGCCCGGGCTGGTCAGGGCGCACCTGCTCTACGCCGCCTCACGCCAGTTCGTCGAGGGAGACGTGCAGCACTGGTGGCACGAGCCCGGCGGCCAGGGCGTCCGCACGCTGTTCTCCGACGACCGCCTCTGGCTGCCCTATGCCGCGCTCGAGTACACCGCCGCGACCGGCGACATGTCCGTGCTCGACGAGGAGGTGCCGTTCCTCACCGCCGCCGTGCTCAAGCCGGGCGAGCACGAGGCCTACGAGGTGCCTTCCGTGTCGCCGGAAACGGCTTCGCTGTGGGACCACTGCGTCCGCGCCGTCGCCATCAGCATGGCCACCGGCGTCCACGGCCTGCCGCTCATCGGCAGCGGCGACTGGAACGACGGCATGAACATGGTCGGTCCGGAGGGCCGGGGCGAGAGCGTCTGGCTGGCGTGGTTCATGATCGCGATCCTGCGGCCCCTCGCTCGCCTGGCGTCCGCCCGCGGCGAGGCGGACCGCGCCAAAACGTGGGAGGAGCACGCCACCGCGCTCGCCGCCGCCGCCGACGCCGCATGGGACGGCGACTGGTACCGGCGCGCCTATTTCGACGATGGGACGCCGCTCGGCTCGAAGGAGAACGCCGAGTGCCAGATCGATGCGATCGCCCAGTCCTGGTCGGTGCTGTCTGGCGCCGGCGAGCCGGCGCGCGCCCTGCGGGCCATGGCCTCGGTGGACGAGCGGTTGATCCGTCGTGACGATCGCCTGGCGCTGCTGCTGACGCCGCCGTTCGACCACATGGTGCCCAGCCCCGGCTACATCCAGGGCTACCTGCCCGGCGTCCGGGAAAACGGCGGCCAGTACACCCACGCTGCGTTGTGGAATGTCCTGGCGTTCGCGCGGCTCGGCGACGGCGACCGGGCGGCGGAGCTGTTTTCGCTGATCAATCCGATCAATCACGCGCGCACCGCCGAGGCGGTCGGCCGCTACCGCACCGAGCCCTACGTCGTCGCCGCCGACGTCTATTCGGTGCCGCCGCACACCGGCCGCGGCGGCTGGACGTGGTACACGGGATCGGCGGGCTGGATGTACCGGATCGGGACGGAAGCCATCCTCGGTCTTTCGCTCCGCGGCGGTGCGCTGCACATCGACCCGTGCATTCCT
>JAYTEJ010000171.1:0-11711 GCA_043735365.1 Acidobacteriota bacterium | reverse complement strand
CGTGCGGTCTCCCCGCGCCAGCGCGATTCGCCCGAGTGCGACGCGGGCCCGGCCCGCGACCCACAGCTGCGACGCCGGCGCCATCGCCCGCTGCAGATCCGCGACGGCATCCGCGCGCCCGAGCGCGGCCCGCGCCAGGCCGCGCTTGTACCGCCACAATCCCTCTTCCCCGGGGATGAGGGGGCGCCGCTCCGCGGCCAGCGCGGCGATACCTTCGCTCAGCAGGTCCTGCGCCTCCTGCGCCCGCCCCGCCCTGACGGTCGTGGCTCCCTGCTCGAGCAGCAGCAGCCGGTTGCGAGGATACATCCCCCGCAGCTCCCTCAGCACGCGCAGCGCATCGTCGTAGCGGCCCTCGCGGTTGTAGACGAGGATCAGCGCGAACAGCGCCTCGGTCCTGGCGTCGTTCCGGGGGCCGGCTCTCGACCGCGAGTCCCGCGACGCCGCCTCGATCAACTGGATACCGCGCTCGCGCCCGCCGCCGAAGCCCACCACGTAGGCCAGGGTGCGCATCGGCAGCGGCAGGGTGGAGACGAGGTAACGATAGGTGCCGACGATGAGGCCGGCGTCGGCCCGGCTGGCATCGAGCGCCAGTACTCGCTCGTGCTCCTTGTAGCTGCGCCTGGCGGCCTTGAGGCCGGCGAGCATCCGCCCCTCGACGGTTGCCATGTAGGACGCGTCCAGCCCCAGCGCGGCCCCCAGGTCGTAGTGCGCCTGCGGGTCCGACTCCCGGGCGGCCACGCGCTGGCCCGAGAGCGTGACGGCGCGCTCGGCTGCGCCGCGGAACTGGGCCTCGATTTCGGGGGGCGGCCTGGGCAGCTCGATGGTGTCGCGGGAGAACGATCCGAGGTAGTGATCGACGGTGACCGCGCCGCGGCGGAAGAGAATGTTGAGCCAGAGGACGCTGGCGAGGGTGCGGTACGGGGCCGGCTCCCCAGGCGCCATCGCCACGGCGCGGTGCAGCAGTACCAGCGCCTGATCGTGATCCAGGTTGTAGGCCAGGTCGAGCGCCTGATCCGTGAGCTGAATCACCGCCGCCGCGGGCTGCGGAGCGGCGTCGGACGGCCGCGGTACGAGCAGCAGCGCCGCCGCGATCAGCAGACCAACCGCCGCCGCTGGCCGTCGTCCTGCCATAGGACTATGATACCGTTCCATCACGGTGCCGCGCGGCGCCGTTGGCCGTGTTTTTGAGGAGGATGGCATGCCCGCAGGGCGACCGAGAAAGAATCAGAAGGACGTACTCATCAAGTCCGCCGAGATGATCGGGTGGGCGATCGGTGGTCTCGAACGGGAGATTTCGCAGACGCGCGAGCGCCTGGCGGCCCTGACGACGCAGGCGGCGAAGCTGCGGGCGCGCGCGGGGGCGAAGGCGGGGCGTGCGATGGGGTCGGCCGGCGCGGGCGACGCCGCGGCAGCGGCGCCGGCCCGCAAGCGCCGCCGCAACAAGATGTCTCCCGAAGCGCGCAAGCGCATCTCCGACATGATGAAGAAGCGCTGGGCGGAACGCCGGAAGGAAAAGTAACTCAGAGCACGAATCCGCGTCCGAGGCCGCGCTCCGCCGCCTTCTGATAGGCGAGGTGCGCGGCCGCGACATCCTCCACGCCCATGCCGAGGGACTTGAAAATCGTCACCTCGGCCGCCGAGCGCCGGCCCGGCACCGTCCCCGCGGCCACTTCCCCAAGCTCGCCGGCAATGTGCGAGGCAGCGAACGCCCCTTCCGCGATCGGGATCAGCAGATCCCCGGCTTCCGCCAGCGCCCCGGCCAGGGAATCGACGAACACGCGGCCGCGCCCCACCAGTGCAGTCTCCATCTCGCGCTCGTGCGGGCGGCAGGCACCGACCGCGCAGATGTGAGCCCCGTCGGCGATCCAGGCGCTCCGTACCACCGGCTCCCGTGCCGAGGTGGCGAGGACGACGATGTCGGCCCCGTCGACCGCCTCCTGCGCCGAGGCGGCGGCGGTCACCGCCGCGCGGGTTCGTGCCGTCGTCTCGCGGACGAACAGCGCCAGGCGGCCGGCGTCCGGGCTCCAGGCGCGGATCTCCCGCAGCTCCCGCACCCGCCCGATCGCATCGACGTGGCTGCGGGCCTGCACCCCGGAACCAATCACCGCCAGCACCCCCGCGCCCGGCTGCGCCAGCGCCTGCGTGGCGACCGCCGAGACCGCCGCCGTGCGCGCCTCGGTGATGAAGCGTCCGTCCATGATGGCGAGGAGCTCGCCGGTCATCGCATCGAGCAGGATCAGCGTCGCGAGGTGAGTCGGCAGCCCGGCTTTGGTGTTGCTGGGAAAGAAGGTGACCAGCTTGGCGCCGAGCGCCGGCGGCTCGGCGATGAAGGCCGGCATCAACGCGAAGGCGGCGCGCTGCAGGCCGACCTCGACGACCGAGCGGACCGGCTGGACGACGGCGCGTGCGGAGAACTGTTCGAGGGCGGCGCGCATCGCGACGATGAGGTCGTCCATCGAGAGCACGATGCGGACGTCTTCCTCGGTCAACAGCAGCGGCATGGGGGCTCCCGGTTGAAGGATGGCTGGCGGTCAGTAGCCGATCGCGAGGCCGTCCTTGCGCGGGTCGGAGCCGCCCATCATCACGCCGCTGCGCTGGTCGAAGAGAATGCCCTGGAAGCCGCCGAACATGCCGATCTGGGTGACGATCGAGTGGCCGCGGCGGCTCAGCCCGAACCGCGCCTCCGGCGAGATCGCCGACTCGAGCGCCAGGCCCGCGGCCGAGTGGCGGAAGCGCGGCGCTTCACCCGCTTCCTGGATGTTCATGCCGAAGTCGATGAGGTTGAGCAGCACCTGCACGTGCCCCTGCGGCTGCATGTCGCCGCCCATCACTCCGAACGACAGCCACGGGCGCTTGTCCTTCAGCACCATCGCGGGCATGAGGGTGTGGAAGGGGCGCTTGCCGGGGGCGATGATGTTGGGGTGTCCGGGCTGCAGGGTGAAGAGCGCGCCGCGGTTGTGCAGCACGATGCCGGTCCGGCCGGCGACGATGCCCGAGCCGAAGGCCTCGAAGATCGATTGAATCAGCGACACCACGTTGCCGTCGCGATCCGCGACCGTCATGTAGATGGTGTCGCCGTGCGCCTGCGGATGCTCTTCGGGGATCTGCGACGAGCCCGGCAGCGACAACGGCTGGTAGTCGGCGGCGGCGTGGTCGGCGTCGAACTGTTTCCGCCGCCCGGCGGCGTAGTCCTTCGAGAGCATGCGCGCCAGCGCCGCCGCCGGCACCGACCCGGGGTCCGCCAGCCAGGCGTCGCGATCGGCGAAGGCCATCCGCTTGGCTTCGACCAGCAAATGCAGGTAAGCGGCGGAGTTCTGGCCCATCGCCCGCAGGTCGTAGCCCTCGAGGATGTTAAGCATCTCGAGCGCCACCACGCCCTGCGTGTTGGGCGGCAGCTCGAGCACGTCGTAGCCGCGGTAGGTGGTCGAGATCGGCTCGACCCAGTCGGGATGGTTGGCCGCAAAGTCCGCCTCGGTGAGCAGACCGCGGCGCTGCCGCATGTCGTCGGCGATGGCCTTGGCGATCGGCCCCTTGTAGAAGGCGTCGCGACCGCCTCGGGCAATCTGCTCGAGCGTCGCGGCCAGGTCGGGATTGCTGAAGACCTCGCCGGCGGCCGGCGCATGACCGCCGGGCAGGAACGTCGCCGCGGCGGCCGAGTCGCGGGCGAGCAGCGGCTCGGCATCCTTCCACTGGTTGGCGATGATCTCGCTCACCGCATAGCCGTCGCGCGCGTAGCCGATCGCCGGCTCGAGGGCGCGCGAGAGGGGAATGGTGCCGTAGCGGGCAAGCAGCTCCGCCCAGCCGTCGACGACCCCGGGCACGCTGACCGAGAGCTCGCCGCGGTAGGGAATCGCGCTGAGGCCGCGGCGATGGAACTCGTCCGGCGTCGCCCGAGCCGGCGCGCGTCCGCTGGCGTTCAGCCCACGTACCTGCTTCGCTTTGGCGTCGTAGACCAGCGCGAACAGGTCGCCGCCGGCGCCGTTCATCGTCGGCTCGACCACCGCCAGCACCGCCGCGGCGGTGACCGCGGCATCGAAGGCGTTGCCCCCCTGCTGGAGCACGCGCAGCCCCGCCGCCGAGGCCAGCGGCTGGCTGGTGGCGATGAGGCCGTTGCGGGCCATCACCACCGAGCGGGTCGATCGCGGATTGGCCGCCGGACGGTCTCCGGGGCCCTGCTGCGCGTCAGCAGCCACGAGCGTCAATCCCGCCAGGCCCAGCGCTAACACGATTCGGCGCATGGCCGCTCTCCTCAGTGTGGGCGTGGACGCGGACCGGGGCCCGCGCCGGCACGCGGGTTACTTGAGCGCGGCGAGCTTCGCCATGTCGATCTTGCCGGCAAGATCGTGCAGCGGCTTGGTGTCGTCGAGATGGCGCCCTTCGATCTGCACGAGAAATCGCTTGCCGACGAGCGCGTTCAACTCGCCGTCCTTGCCGGCGCCGTCCCATTTTTCCCATCCCGGCTGGCCGTTCACCTTGGTGGACTTCTCGTAGCCGTCGGAGGTTTCCTTCTCGTAACCGGCCGTGAGGAACATCGCATAGGGCGTCAGCAGCAGCTGGTTGAAGCCGGAGTCGATCATCTTCAGGGTGATTTGCGAATCGCCCTTCGTGTACTCCACCTCGGCCTGCGAGTACTTGAACGGCGACGACATCTTTTCGCCGGTGGGCTTGGCCTTCTGCCAGCCGTCGACCTCTGGAAAGAGCGCCTGCATGTCGTGGAAGCTGACCGGGTCCACCGCCTTGGCGTCCGAGCTTCCGCCCCCGGCCATCGCCTCGAGCCCCTTGGCCATCTGCTCGAGCCCCTGCGCGGCCGCGGCGGCGCCGGTTTCAGCGGTCTTTGCGGCCTGCTCGGCCTGCTTCTCTTCTTTCTTCTCTTCCTTCTTCTCGTCGGCCGACTTGCCGCACCCGCCTGCCGCGATCAGCCCCGCCAGCGCCAGCACTCCCAGATGTCTCATGCGCACCCTCCGGAAAATCCGATGCGCGATTCTACCCCAGGGGGCGGATTGCGGGCGGGAGGTCGCGGCGCGACAGAGGAAGCGATCAATCGCCGCCGTCGCCGGCCCCGCAAACAGCCATCGGGCGGCGGGATGCTCGGCGGGGCGGGAATCGGCGCGCCGAAGCGGGTACCGTACCCGGGCCGGCGGGCCCGGGCACGTCAGACGAGGGTGACGACGAGGATGGCGATGGTGAGCAGGATGGCGACGAGGGCGTCGGCGTTGCTGGAGAAATCGAGGTCGAACATGGTGTATCCCCTTTCAAAGCGTTAGACGGGGAGCACCGCCGGAAAGTTTAGCCGGTCACCGAACTGTCACACACCCGGTGAGGCGAGGTAGCTCCGCCGCGCCCGCGCCGACATCGACGGCTTCTGCTTGATCCGGACCTCGAGCTTGTGGACCTTGCCGTCGAGCACCTGGGGGGTGAAGCCGAGGACGTACTGGCTGTGGAGCTCCTGCGCGACACGCGTGAAGGTCGGTCCGAGCTCGTCGGTTTTCTTGAGCAGGAAGAAGCCGCCGCCGGTCTCCTCCGACAGGCGCTTGAGTCCGCGGTCCGGGCTCGAGCGCACCCGCTGCTGGCCGTTGAAGTAGACGTTCTCCAGCCCGACCGAGTAGACCATGACGTCCTCGGCCACCGCCCGGTCGGTCACCTGCCCCGAACCGACCTTGCTCGCATTGTCATCCCCGTCGGTGAAGACCAGCACGACCTTGCGCCCGGGGATGCCCTGCAGCTGCGACATGCTCTCGGCGACGGCGTCGTAGAGTCGCGTCGGATAGCCGAAATCGAGGTTCTTCAACGATCGAATCAGCTCGTCACGGCTTCCCGTCACCGCATCCGGCAGGAACTGGATCTTGTCGTTGAACGCGCCGACCAGGCCCTTATCGTCCGGCAGCATCCGCAGGATGAACTGCTCGGCCGCCGCCTTCACCATGTCGAGCGCCAGCGTCATGCTGCCGCTGGTGTCGAGCATCACGACGACGGTGATCGGCAACGGCTTGTTGTCGAACGACGTCAGCGTCTGCAGCTTGCCGTTGTCGTAGACCTCGAAGTCCTCCTCGACCAGGTCCGGGACCAGCCGCTTGTCCGCGTCGGTGACCGTCGCGTAAATGGCGACGGTGTTGGTCGAGACCTTGAACTTGCCCTGCTGCGCGGCGGTGGGGACGGCCAGCAGGCACGCGGCCATGACGACGACGAGAGCAGCTCGGATGTGCATGCGGGACCTATGGAGAAACCTGGCTTGCGCCCGTGAACACCATCGTCGACGGGCCTTCGGTGGACTGCAGCGAGCTCGCGACCGCTTCGGCGCGCCGCATCACCCGCAGGATGTTGAGGCCGGCAATCTTGCGGATGTCGGCGTCGGAATAGCCGCGGCGCAGCAGCTCCGCGAGCAGCGCCGGATAGGTCGAGACGTCCTCGAGGCCGGAGACGACGCTGGTGATGCCGTCGAAGTCGCCGCCGAGGCCGATGTGATCGATGCCCGCGACCTTGCGGATGTGGTCGATGTGGTCGGCCGCTTCGGTCAGCAGCGCCCGCGGCGCGGGATGCGCGGCCGTCCACGCCGCCACGCCGCTGGTCACCGCCGCGGTGTCGGCCGGAGCGAGCGCCGTCAGCCGCGCCTTCTCCGCGTCCTGCAGCGTGTTCCACGCCGCCACCTGCGGGGAGAGGAAGCCAGGGACGAAGGTGACCATCACCACGCCGCCGTTCTTCGGCAGCCGCTCGAGGATGCTGTCGGGGACGTTGCGGGGGACGTCGTTGACCGCCCGCGCCGACGAATGCGAGAAGATCACCGGCGCCCGGCTGACGCGCAGTGCATCGTCCATGGTGTCGGGCGAGACGTGGCTGAGATCCACCAGCATCCCGAGCCGGTTCATTTCCCGCACCACCTCCTCGCCGAACGGCGACAGCCCACCGGATTTGGGTGTGTCTGTCGCCGAGTCCGCCCAGTCGGTGTTCTTGGAGTGGGTCAGCGTCATGTAGCGCGCCCCGAGGCGGTAGAACATCCGCAGCGCGCCGAGGGAGTTGTCGATCGAGTGCCCTCCCTCCATGCCGACGAGCGAGGCGATCCGGCCGCGCTTGAAAATCCGCTCGACGTCGTCCGCGGTCAGCGCCAGCGCGAAGGTGTCAGGATAGCGGCGCATCATCTGCTGGACGATGTCGATCTGTTCGAGGGTGGCGGTCACGGCGGACTGGCCGGCGAGCTCCACCGGGACGTAGACCGACCAGAACTGGCCGCCGACGCCGCCGGCGCGGAGCCGGGCGATGTCGGTCATCAGCGACGGCTGCGGCCGCGAGATGTCGAGCCTGGCGAGATCCCGCTGCGCCTTTTCGCGAAGCGCCCACGGATAGTCGTTGTGGCCGTCGATGAGCGGAGACTGGCGCGTCAGCTCGCGCGCATGCTTCAGGAGCGCCGCCTCGGGCTGCGCCGGTGGAGCGGCCGAGGCCGCCAGCAGGAGTAGGCTCGCGGCGGCGGTAAAGAGGCGGGGCATACCCCATAGTACCGCTCGCGGGGCGTGCGGCGATATCCGAGGCGATATCCGACTTGACCGGTCGGACATCAACGGATACGCTGGGTTGGGTTTTCAGCCGGCACTTTTCCACGATTGGTGCGCGTGCCCGCGACAGGCGGGACGAGCCGGGGTTCCGATGATTCAGGCGTTCGTGATCACGCTCAGGGAAGGCATCGAGGCGTTCCTGATCGTCGCCATCAGTCTGGCGTATCTGAAGAAGACCGGGCGCCGGGCGCTGTTGCCGGCGGTGCACTGGGGCATCGCGCTCTCGGTGCTGCTGAGCGTCGCGGCCGGACTGCTGCTGGCGAAGGCCAACAACCAGGCGCTCTGGGAGGGCGTGCTGGCGCTGGTGGCGGCGCTACTGGTCGCCTCGCTGACCGTGCACATGTGGCGGGCGGGGCGGCGGATGAAGTCCGACATCGAAAGCCGGCTCGAGGCGTCGTCCGCCCGTGTCGGGCGGTCGGCGTTTTTCGGCGTGTTCCTCTTCACCGTCCTGATGATCACGCGCGAAGGGATGGAGACGGCGCTGCTCATGACGCAGCTCATCTTCACAATCAAGTCGGCTCAGGTGATGCTCGGTGCGGTCGCCGGCACGCTGTGCGCGGCGTGCATCGGCTGGTTGTGGTCCCGCTACGGCTACCGCGTCAACCTCGGCCGGTTTTTCCAGGTCACGGCCATCTTCCTGCTGGTGTTCGTCGTCCAGCTGCTGATCTACGGGTTCCACGAGCTGACCGAAGCGAACATCTTTCCGGGAAGCGAGCCGCTCCACGCCGCCACCGAGGCCTACGGACCCGACGGCATCTACGGCCAGTATCTGAGCTACCTGCTGGTAGCGCTGCCGCTGGCGTGGCTTGCGATCTCCAGCTTTCTGCACCGCGGCGGTCCGCCCCGCTCGCAGGCGGCATAGCCCGCCTGATTCGCGCCGCGCAGGCTGTAGAATGCTGCGATGAGCGAGCCCGTTTCAACGCCCAAGCCCCCCGCGCGCGCCGAGCTGGTGTGGGAACACGACTTGGTCTTCTCCGGAAAATCCGGCGATGTCGCGCTGACCGTGGACAGCACCTCCACCGAGGGACCGTCGCCGATGCAGGCGCTGGCGTTCGGGCTGCTCGGCTGCATGGCGATGGACGTCCTGCACGTCATCCAGAAGGGGCGTTATCCGCTTCGCGGCCTGCGCGCCGACTTCCTGGGCGAGCGCGCGCCCGAGGAGCCCCGCCGCTACACCGCCATCACCCTCCACTTCAGCGTCACCGGCGAGGTCCCCGACGAGAAGGTGGAGCGGGCCATTGCGCTGTCCCGCGAGAAGTACTGCTCGGTCTGGCACTCGATGCGCCAGGACATCGACCTCAAGACGACGTTCACGGTGACCGCCGGCGTCTGAGCGGCCATCGATGACCGACGCACGCCACCGGCGTGGCTATCTCGACTGGATGCGCGGCCTGGCCGTGCTGGTGATGATCGAGGCCCATGTCGTCGACAGCTGGACCAGGCCGGAGGCGCGCCGGTCCTGGCAGTTCATGTGGTCGATTATCGTCGGCGGCTTCGGCGCCCCGCTGTTCCTGTTTCTCGCCGGGGCCTCGGTGGCGTTGTCGGCTGGATCCAAGTGGCGCCGCTCGGGCCGGGCCGGCGACGCGGCCCGAGCCGTGATGCGGCGCGGCGCCTGGATTTTCCTCCTGGCGTTCGTCTTCCGCGTCCAGGCCTGGATTCTCGGGCTCGCGGCCCCCTGGACGCTGATGAAGGTGGACATCCTCAACATCATGGGGCCGGCGGTCGTCGCCGCCGCGGCATTGTGGGGCGTGCTCGCCACGCCGCAGGCGCGGGTCGCCGGCATGGCCGCTGCGACCTTAGCGACCGCCGCCCTGGCGCCGATCGTCTGGCATCTGCCGGCGCTCGATGCGTGGCCGGAAGCGCTTGCCGGCTACCTGCGCCCGAGCGTGGGACTCTCCAACTTCAGTTTCTTTCCGTGGGCCGGGTTCGTGTTCGCCGGCGGCACGGTCGGCGTGCTGATCGACGAAGCCCGCACGACGGCCGACGAAACCCGGCTCAACCTGCGGCTGCTGATCGGCGGCGCCGCGCTCGCGGCCGGCGCCTGGGCGGCCTCGTTTCTTCCCACCCCGTACCCGCACTCGAACTTCTGGGGCGCCTCGCCGGCCTTCTTCCTGCTGCGCTGCGGGGTGATGATGCAGGCAACCGGCATCGCCTATGGCTGGGAGAGCGGGGCCCGCGTGCTGCGTCGCGCGCTCCCGGCGGCGCCGGGGGACGCCGCGGGGCGCTGGAGCCCGATGCAGCTCTTCGGGCGCCACTCGCTGTTCATTTACTGGATTCACGTCGAAATGGTCTACGGGCTGATCTCGCTGCGCATCCATCGCGGCCTCAGCCTGCCGGCGGTCTGGGCGGCGCTCGGGCTCTTCACCCTCTTCATGCTCGGCTGTGCGGCGGCGAAAGAGCACGTCGCGGCGAGGCGGAAGGCCGGCCGGACCCGCCCGGACGCGGCCGCCTGCAGCATGCCCTAGCCGCGCTGCCGCGACCCAACTCTGCGCAGTAGGTATGTAAGTACCTGCGTCGTCAAGACTTGTTCGACAGGCAGCGAGGCCGTTTGAAAGGCGCGGATTCCACCCCCAACCCAATATAAGATGTGCCGTCGCACCTGGCGCGATCGCCCTCGGGCGGACCCGGAACAGCGCGTCGAGACGGGCTCGACGCCGGACCTCATCACATACACGCCTATGATCAGCGTTGCCGCCATTCGCATGCAGCAGTTCGGGGTTCATTTCTACCAGGCGTCGCTCAGCGCCAGCGACATCGACAAGCTGGTCCGGTTCGAGGTCCTCAGTTACGGCGAGCAGGCGCAGCCGGTCCGCGGCGGCCGCCGCGGCGCCGCCCAGCCGTCGAAGGTGAACTGGGACCTGCTCGAGCGGCGGATCGGCGCCGACGAGAAGGCCTATCAGCGCCAGATCATCCGCAAGAAGATCGACGAGCTGGTGCAGTACTACGAACAGTGCCGTCAGGCACGAGACCTCCCGTCCATTCCCGGCGCGGTCATCATTTCCTGCGACGAACCCCTGAAGTTCGAATCGATCGCCGGGCACGCCTCGGTCGGGACGCTGAAGGTGCCCGAGCGCGAAGGCATCCTCCGGGCGATTGACGGCCAGCACCGCCTGCTGGCGCTGCACGCCGACATCGAGCACTTCGGCGACGAGCCCTTCACCGTGCCGGCGATCATCTTCGACCGGCTGCCGGACGACCACGTCGTCCAGATGTTCGTGACCATCAACGCCAAGCACACCCGGCTCAACCCGTCGCACCTGGTGTCGCTCTCGGGCCGTCAGCTCTACAGCGATGACAGCCTCGCCGCGGCCCACGACATCGTCCGCGCCCTGAACGAGCGCGAGGATTCACCGCTGCAGGGGGAGATCAAGCTGCTCGGGGTGGGCAAGGGGCGCGTCGCCCAGGCGCCGCTGGCGCAGGAGCTGAAGAAGCTCTTTGCCGCAGACGCGTTCGGTCCGGGGCGCAAAGGGGAGGCCTTCAGGGAGGAATCCCGGCGCTTCTTCGTCAACTACTTCAAACAGGTGGCCCAGGTCTTCGGCGCCGCGTGGAACGGCCGCAAGTACAGCATCAAGAGCGCGACGGCGCTGCGCGCCTTCATCCGCGTCGCTCCGGACGTCGTCCGGCGGCTCGATCAGGAGCACGCCGACCGCGCCGACTTCCGCGCCATCGGACGCGTCATCGCGCCGTGGGGCCGCCGCATCGGCGATCTCCGGTTCGAGTCGGAAGGTGCGTGGAAGCGGTCGGGGGCCACCGTGGAGTTGCTGTCGAAGGAACTCAAGCTGGCGCTGCAGTATCCCGAAGGCGCGGCGCTCTGAGGCGGGCGGGGCGGGTGCCGTCCGGGCAAAAAAAAGGGCATCGTCCGAAGACGATGCCCGGCGGATTTGCGAGCGACCTGGCTCCCCAGCAACTCACGGCTCCCTGCCGTAAATATTCAAGCCGCCTGCACTCTCCTATTGAGCAAGCGACGTACCGTGCCGAATTCCCGCGATTTCATGAGCGCTGCTCCGGCAGAGGTCACAAAACGGTGCGCCGAATTACAATTCTGATCTGCGGCGGGCGCTGACGCCGGCGTCGAATGGCGGCTTCCCCTCGTTTCGCCTGCGCCGCGGCCGTCGCCTGGCTCGCCTCTGCGACGCTTCTGGCGCAATCCAACGATCCCGGACGCAT
>JAYTEJ010000170.1:0-2419 GCA_043735365.1 Acidobacteriota bacterium | reverse complement strand
AGCGCCACGTCCTCGACGGTGGCGCCGCTCTTGGCGAACCCCGTCGACGTCTTGACGTAGTGGGCGCCGGCCGCCTTCGCCAAGCGGCAGGCGGTGATTTTCTCTTCACGCGTGAGCAGCGCCGTCTCGAGGATGACCTTGACCAGGATGCGCGAGCCGCAGGCCTCGACAACGGCGCGGATGTCGCGCTCGACCAGCTTGAGATCACCGGATTTCAAAGCGCCGACGTTGATCACCATGTCGATCTCGGTGGCACCGTCGCGAATCGCGCGCGTCGCTTCGTAGGCCTTGACCTCGGACACCGAGGCGCCCAGCGGGAAGCCGACGACGGTGCAGACGCGCACTGGCGAACCGCGCAGATTGTCCGCGGCGCGGCGCACCCAGACCCCATTCACGCAGACGGTGGCGAAGCAGTACTGCGCCGCTTCGGTGCACAGCGTGTCGATGTCCGCGGCGCAGGCGTCGGGCTTCAGCACGGTGTGATCGATGAGGCTGGCGATGTCGGGCTCGGAGGGGCACCAGCCCGGCGCACTGCCGATGCGGCAGGCGCCGCTTTCGATCATCGCCCGCACCGTCTTCGGCCGGCGCACGCTGCAGCCCTGGCAGCCGTGACACGGGGTGCAGAGGTCGAGCGAGCCCAGGTCGAGCACCGGGGCAAGCGATTGTCCGGCGCCGGCGCCGGCCTTGACGGTATTGGGTTCGTGCAACGCCAGCGGCACGCGGCCACCGCTGGAGATGGTGGGAAACGCGAGACCGCGGCTGGCTGTACCAGCTCCGGCCGCCGGCTGCGGTTCTAAGCGGCGCAGTACCTCGGAGGCGATGCGTTCGACGAGCGCGTCGTCGGAAGACAGTGTGCTCATCGTGTGTCCCGTGACTTGCCCGCCGGGCGGCGTAAGGGGGCGGCCTTCGCGGAGCCTGTCTTCGCCGTCGCGCGCTTGGGGGCGAGGGTGAAGGCGTGCGGTAACAAGTCCGCGACGGTGAATGCCGCGTAAGTGGAGCCGCCGAGATCGACGAGGATGTCGGCCTGCGGTGCGAGTTCCGCGATGACTTGGCGGCAGGCGCCACAGGGCCACGGCGTCGTCTGGGCGCCAGAGGCGACGGCGATGGCGACGAACTGACTTCCACCGGCACCGAGGGCGCGGGCCAGGGCGCTGCGCTCAGCGCACAGGCTCAGCGGATACGACGCATTTTCGATGTTGCCGCCGGTCCACATCAGGCCGTTGCGGGCGATCACCGCGGCGCCCACCCGGTAGCGCGAGTAGGGCGCGTAGGAATCTTTGGTGGCCTTGCGCGCGGCGCGGATGAGCGCCATGCATTCACCGTGGGTGAGGTGACGCGACCCGGTCATCGCCGGGGTAGTCGACTTCGGCATCGAAACGGCCTCGCGTGCGGATCGTCCAACTGGGGGCCGCGGACCGCGGAGGCTAAGCGTCCGGGGTCCGCGCGAACGGAGGACAGTAGCACGCGCGGGGCTAGGGATGCCAGAGAGCCTTGACCGCTCCCCAGGTCGTGGGTGCGGCCGCCGTGTAGCCGTCGCAGGTGTGGCTGCCGCCGCCGCCGACGGTCACGATGGTGTTGGCGAGTCCCGCCTGATCGACGCGACCCGCGGTATCCAGCGCCGCGGCGTAATTGAGGGCGAAGCACCCCTGTCCGTAAATGCAGCCGTCGGTCTCGAACTGGATTTGGACGATCGCCCCATTGGTGCAGCCGGTGCTCGCGGTGGAATTCGTCCAGGCGACGTGAAATTGGCTGATGTCGTCGGTGACCACGACCGGCGTGGCGCTGCCGCGGTTCAGGTAGGTACAGGTGGCGCCGCTGCTGGTCTTGTACACGGTGCCGATGTGGGCGAAACAGGTGCCGGCGAAATTCGTCGCCGGGTCCCAGCTGATCGCCACTTCCCCGCCGAGAAACGTTAGGCCACCACTGCGGCTGAGACGCACGTAGAGGTTGTTCACCGGTGCGGCGACGATGTCGGACACTTGTGAGGTCGCGCTCCATGACAGGTAGGCTTGGACTCCAGCGTTGGCGCCGGCATGCGCCGCGGGCGCGAGGACGAGCAGCAGCGTGGCGACGGCGGCAGTGACAGCGGCGGCTACACCATTGATCGGGTCGACCGCCGGCCCGCTTGGCGTGCGGAGGGTGAAGTGCATGAGATCGCGCTCTCCTTCGGATGCATGGCTGGATGCTGCGCTGCATGGCTGTTGGCGCCGGTGCGCGAGACCTACGCGCGCAGAGTCGCCAGGAAACTGGTCCCGTGTCCGGTACCGGCGACGCCAAACGCCTCGGCGATGGTGGCGCCGACATCGGCGAAGCTGGCGCGGTCGCCGATCGCCGCCCCGCGGCCGCCCGGGGTCCAGCCGAGGAGCGGCACGTACTCCCGCGTGTGATCGGTCGAGATGTCGGTCGGATCGTTGCCGTG
>JAYTEJ010000169.1:0-3734 GCA_043735365.1 Acidobacteriota bacterium | reverse complement strand
CTTCATTCCTTGAGCTTACCCGAGGCGACATCCGGGGCCAACCCCCGGGCGGACGCCCGGGACCATCGGCGCCTCTTCACTGGGCCGTATCACAGGATTTCGGGTCGCCGGTCTCGAACCCGCGCCTGAGCGCCGCCACCCGCTGCACCGATGTCCCATGCGTGAATTTTTCCGGGAACACCCGGCCGGTGGACATGCGCTGGATGCGGTCGTCGCCAATCGCCGCGGCAGCGCGGAGGCCTTCCTCGAGATCGCCATTTTCGAGCTGGACGCGGCGCGTCGAGTCCCGGCCCGGCTGCGCCGTGGCGTGTGCCCAGACCCCGGCGAAGCAGTCGGCCTGCAGCTCGAGGCCCACCGACAGGGCGTTGCGCTCGGACGGATCGCGGGCCTGCTGCCGGCGGACGTCTGACTCGATCCCGGTCAGCGACTGCACGTGATGCCCGAGCTCGTGGGCGATGACGTAGGCCTCCGCGAAATCACCCGAGGCGCCGAAGCGCTGCTTGAGCTCGTCGAAGAACCCGAGGTCGAGGTAGACGTGATGGTCCCCGGGGCAGTAGAACGGACCGCTCGCCGACTGTGCGTAGCCGCAGCCGGTCGTGTCGACGCCGTCGCGGAACAACCGCAGCGTGGTGCGCTGGTAGCGGGGGCCGAGCAGCTGCTGCCAGGTGTCCTGGGCGTCGCCCATCACCGCGTCGAGAAAATCGACGGTCTTCTCCTCGGCGGGGGTCGACGCCACCGGCCCGGCCTTTCCGACCGACGCGGTCGGAACCGAGGCCGGTCCGCCGCCACCGACCAGGGAGAGAAAGTCCACCCCGGTGGCCCAGCTGAGCACCAGAAGGACCACTACGCCCCCGATCCCCATCGGCACGGCGCGCATGCCGCCCGATCGGCCGCGTAAATCCTCGATATTTCCGCGATCGCCAGACGTCCACTTCATCGTCGCACTCCTCCGCCAGCGTCCCTGCAAGAAGCAGGACCATCCTGGCGAGCCGTCAGTGCATCTCGCGGAGGGTGCGGCGGACGTCCGCGTGCGCGAGCACCACCGCCGGCTGCCGCTGCAGCGCCTCGTAGTAGCGGCGCTGGAACCCGTCCCCATTCTCGGACGCGGTCAGCAGCTGCTCCACCTGGTCGACCAGGGCGGCGGCGTCGGCATCCGTCGCCGGCGAGTCCGGCTCCGCGGTCTGATCCATCCGGACGATCAGCTCCGACAGCGCGTGCAGCCAGGCGAACCAGGGATCGCCGATCACCAGCTGCAGGAACGTCGCGTTCGAATTGATGCGCCCGCGGTCCATCTCGTAGGTGACCCGGGTGTCGTCGAGGAGCACCTTGTGGAGGTGCAGCAGCCGCCCGCGCAGCTCCCGCAGCCTGACGCGGCTCTGCTCCGCCATCAGCGTGTAGGGAGAAGGGCTCGCGGCGCTCGCGCCACCCGTGGACGCCGCGGCCGAAGCCAGCAGCGCGGCGAGGTCGAGCCTGGAGGTGGTCATCGCCAGCGCCCCGTCGCCGCCCCGCGGCCACTCGGTGCGCGGACGGTCCCAGTACAGCTCGAGACCGTTGCCGTCGGGATCCCGCAGGTAGAGCGCCTCGCTGACGCCGTGATCGCTCGCCCCGTCGAGCGCGACCGCGGCCTCGCGCAGCCGCCGCAGGGCATCGCCGAGCGACGGCCGATCGGGATAGCGGATGGCGAAATGATACAGCCCGGTCGTGCCCGCGGCCGGCGGCGAGCCGCCCTGGCTCTCCCAGGTGTTGAGGCCGATGTGATGGTGGTAGCCGCCGGCGCTCAGGAAGGCGGCCGAGTCCCCCATCCGCTGCACCAGGTCGAACCCCAGCACCCCCTGGTAGAACGCGATGGCGCGCTCCAGGTTCGCGACCTTGAGGTGCACGTGGCCAATGTCCGTCCGGGGATCGATGGGGTTCGCCATACGCCATCATCGCGCACCTGCCGGGGGGCAGATCAAGCCGCCCGCGGCAGGGCGCCATGGGAGCGGATCCTCGGGATGCGGACGGTATAATTGCCGGTATGACAATCCTTGTACAGCGCGCCCTGACGATGGCGCTGGCGACGGGCGTGGCGGTAAGCGCCTCGGCGCAGCAGCCCGACCGCGCCAGCGCGCCCGAAAAATATCGCTGGGACCTGACCACGATTTATTCGAACGATGCGGCGTGGCGGGCCGCCAAGGACAAGCTGGAGGGGGAGATGCCAGCCATCGCCCCCTTCAAGGGCACGCTCGGGTCGTCCGCCGCCAGGCTCGCGGACGCGCTGGAGCTCGGCAGCCGCCTCTCGAAGGCGTTTTCACGGCTCTACGTCTACGCCAGCATGCACTCGGACGAGGACACGCGGGTCAGTACCTATCAGGGCATGGAGCAGGAAATGCGGCAGCTGGGGGCGCGGCTCGGGGCGGACGCGGCGTTTGTCGAGCCCGAGATCCTCAAGATCGACCCCGCCACCATCGATCGCTACCTCGCCGCCGAGCCGCGGCTCAAGGACTACCGCTTCTACCTTGCCGACATCCAGCGGCGTCGCCAGCACACCCTCACCGACGATGAAGAGCGGCTGCTCGCCAGCTCGTCGGTGATGGCAAGCGCCCCGTCGAGCATCTTCGACATCCTCTCGAACGCCGACTTTCCCTACCCGACCGTCACCCTCTCGGACGGCAAGACCGTCAAGCTCGACAGCGCCACGTTCAGCCTCTACCGCACGGTTCCGGATCGCAAGGATCGCGAGAAGGTGATGTCGGCCTTCTTCACCAGCCTCGGCAGCTTCCAGGGAACGATGGGTTCGACGATGAGCGGGCAGGTGCAGGCCGACATCTTCTACGCCCGGGCGCGGAAGTACGACAGCGCGCTCGAACGGTCGCTCGACGCCGCCAGCATCCCGACGACGGTGTACATGCGCCTCATCGACGGCGTCAACCGCAACCTGCCCACCTTCCATCGCTATCTCGCGCTGCGCAAGCGCATGATGGGGGTCCAGGAGCTCCACTACTACGACCTCTACGCGCCGCTCGTGGCCTCGGTCAATAACACCTACACCGCCGACGAGGCCGAGACTCACGTCCTCGCCGCGCTCAAGCCGCTCGGCGACGAGTACACCACCGCGGCCAAGCGCGCCTTCACCGAGCGCTGGATCGATCTCTATCCCGGCCCCGGCAAGAAATCCGGCGCCTACTCGAACGGCGGCGTCTACGACGTCCACCCGTTCATGCTCCTCAACTACAACGGCAAGTACACCGACGTCAGCACGCTGGCGCACGAGCTCGGGCACACGATGCAGTCGTACTTCTCGAACAAGACGCAGCCGTTCCCGCTCGCCGACTACCCGATCTTCGTCGCCGAGGTGGCGTCCACCTTCAACGAGGCGCTGCTCATCGACTACATGCTCAAGAACATCAAGGACGACGACCAGAAGCTGGCGCTGCTCGGGAACTACCTCGAAGGGATCAAGAGCACGGTCTTCCGCCAGACCCAGTTCGCGGAGTTCGAGCTGCGAACGCACGAAATGGCGGAGAAGGGGCAGCCGCTGACGGGCGAGGCGCTCTCGAAGCTCTACGCCGACATCACCCGGAAGTACTACGGCCACGACAAGGGGGTGTGCGTCGTGGACGACTACGTCCAGCACGAGTGGGAGTTCATCCCGCACTTCTACCGGAACTTCTACGTCTTCCAGTACGCGACCTCGTTCACCGCCTCCTCGGCGCTCTCCGAGAAGGTGATGACCGGAGACCCGGCGGCAACGA
>JAYTEJ010000168.1:0-2340 GCA_043735365.1 Acidobacteriota bacterium | reverse complement strand
CCGCGCTGCAGCAGCGCCTGCGACAGCCCGGCCGAAACGTTGTACGTCTCTCCGAGCTCTTCGCGCAGGATGTCGCGCAGTCCAATCTCGAGCACGTCGGTGGCGGCGACGACGCGGGTCTGCTCGTTCTCCTCGATGGGGGGATCGGCGTAGAAGCTGACCACCGTCTGGGCGCGCGGCTCGCGCCCTTTCTCGATCGTCACGCGTTCGGTAGCGTCGGGAAACTTTACCCCCAGATCGGCGAATTGGCTGTTGGCCTTGCCTGTCGACGGCAGCGTGCCGACGTAGCGCGCGGCCAGTGCCTCGGCCTCGTCCAGCTTGAACGTCCCGACCATGAACAGGGTGAAGTTCGCGGCGTTGGCGAAACGGGCCTTGTAAAACGCCGCCATGGCGGCACGATCCAGCGTCGCGATCCGGGCCAGCGTCAGCGGCTGCGACGTGAAGTGGCCGGAGGTGTTCACCTCGGCAACCTTCTCGCGGAAGAGCAGCCCCGGATTGTTGTCGCGGTTCGCGTACGACGCTTCGAGCTGCTTGCGGATCAGCGCGAACGCCTGCGGATCGTTCCCGGGAGCGGTGAAGTTGAGATTGAGCAGCTGCAGCGCCGTCTCCAGGTTCGCGGGGGTGCTCGATCCCGAGATGCCGTGCGACGACGTCGACACGAACGGACTCGCGGCGGCAATCTTCCCGGCGAGAATCTTCTGCAGGTCGACGGCGCTGTGGCCGCCGATGCCCGAGAGCTGCACCAGCGCCGGCGCCAGCGTCGCGTCGGGATAGAGCGCCGGGGCCGCCAGCGAGGCCCCGCCAGGAGAGATCAGCGAGAACAGCACCTGATCGTTCTTGAAGTCGGTGGGCTTGAACCAAGCCTCGACGCCGTTGGCATAGCGCACGACGGTCACGCCGAGCTCGGGGATCGACCGCCGCGCGGTGATCACCGCCGGCTCCGGAACCTTCGCCATCAGCGCCTCCGACCCTCCGGTATCGCTCCAGGCCGTCACCGCGACCGCATCGGCGGCCTTCAGGGCGGTCCGCAGCTCCGCCTCGGCCGGCGCGGCAACGCCGCTCTTCTCGGTCGTCACCGCAAGGACGACGCGGCTGTCGTCGGCAAACAGGCGGCGCGCGGCGTCGCCGACGTCGGCCGCGGTGACCGCCGGGATCATCTCCTTCGCCAGCCGGTACTCGACGTCAATCCCGGGGCTCGGCTCCCCTTCCAGGAAGTGGTTCACGTACTCCTGGGCGTAGGAGCCGCTCTCCGTCTTGTCGCGCTCGCTGTAGGCGCGCTCGTAGGAGGCCAGCATCCACTTGCGGGCGCGCTCGAGCTCGGCGGCGCCGAAGCCGAACTCGCGAATCCGGTTCGACTCGATCTCGAGCGTCGAGAGGCCGCCGACCAGCTTGCCGTCCTCGACCGCGGCGCCCATCGTGAAGGTCGACACCGTCGGGCTGAGCCCGCTCTCGTAGGCGCCGGCGCCGAGAATTTTCGCGTCGGGCTTGCGCGACAGTTCGTCGAAGCGCTCGTTGATCATCTGGAACACCAGGCGGTGGACCAGGCCGCGGCGGTAGTCGGCCACCCGGTCGTCCGGCAGGCGCGGCTTCTTCCGGACCACGGAGACCGACGACTGTTGCGCCTCGGGATCGGTGGCCACCTTGACCAGCAGCTCCGACTGGAGCGGCACCGGATAGGTCCGATCGGGCGCGGCCGCCTGGGGCTTCGCCAGGCCGCCCATCTCCTCGCGGATCATCGCCTCGAGCTGCGCCGGCTCGATGTCGCCGACGACCACGAGGGCCATCCGGTCCGGCCGGTACCACTTGGTATAGAACGACCGCAGCAGGTCGGGCGTGAAGCTGCGCAAGACCTCGGGCTTGCCTATCGGCAGCCGCTCGGCGTACTTCGAATCGTGGAACAGCACCGGGATCTGCTGATCCCGCAGCCGCGACCCGGCGCCCAGGCCGCCGCGCCATTCCTCGATGACGACGCCGCGCTCCTTGTCGATCTCCGTCGGGTCCAGCGTCAGTCCGCCGGCAAAATCCGACAGCGCCTGCACCCCTTTGCGGACCAGCCCCTCCTTGTCGGTCGGCAGCGTGAAGGTGTAGACCGTCTCGTCGAAGCTGGTATACGCGTTGACATGGGGCCCGAGCCGGGCGCCGGTGGCCTCGAAGGTCGAGATCAGCTCGCCGGGCTTGAAGTGGCGGCTGCCATTGAAGGCCATGTGCTCGACGAAGTGCGCGAGCCCGCGCTGGGCGTCGGTCTCGTCGATCGATCCCGCCTTGACCGCCAGCTGGAGATTGACCCGCTTCTCCGGCCGGGTGTTGCGGCGGATGTAGTAGGTGAGGCCGTTCGACAGG
>JAYTEJ010000167.1:0-3350 GCA_043735365.1 Acidobacteriota bacterium | reverse complement strand
CGCCACGTGGACTCGCTGCAGCCGCCGCTGTCGCCGATCAAACGCGAGGTGGCGGGCGTGCAGCGGCCCTGGTGTCTTGCGCACGGGACCGGGATCATCGCCTACAGCCCGATGCAGTCCGGCATCCTCACCGAGTCGTTCAGCCGCGATCGGGTGGCGGCATTCGCCGCCGACGACTGGCGCCGCAAGGGGCTCGAATTCCAGTCGCCGCAGCTCGAGCGGAATCTCGCGCTGCGCGACGCCCTGACGCCAATCGCCGCCCGGCATCACACCACCGTCAGCGCCGTGGCGATTGCCTGGGTGCTCGCCTGGCCCGCCCTCACCGGGGCCATCGTCGGCGCCCGCTCGCCCGAACAGGTGGACGGCTGGCTGCCCGCCGCGCGCCTGACGCTCGGTCATGCGGATCTCGAGGAGATTGCGGCGGCGATCGAGCGGAGCGGGGCCGGCAGCGGCCCCGCTCTTCCCGCCTGAGCTCGCTCAGGCACGCCGCGCGGCAGTTATTTCAACGCCTTGGCGATCGCCGCTTCGGCTAGCGGCGCCATGATCGCGTAGCCCTTGGCGTTCGGGTGCAGGTCGTCCTCGGTCAGCTCCGACCGCATCATGCCGGTGTCGTCGGTCATCGCTGAAAAATAATCGAGGTAGGTATCGCCGTTGGCCGCGGCGTAGGCCTTCATCCAGTCGTTGAGCGCCTTGATCCGGGCCATCGGACGGGTCGTGGTCTGCGCTACGCCGCGCGGCGCCGCGGTGTGATACGCGCTCACCGGCGTCACGCTGGCAAGCACGACCTTGATGTTGTTGGCGTGCGCGAGCTGGCTCAGCGACGCCAGGTTGCCCTCGATGTCTTCGTCGCTCATCGGCCCGGTGTTGCCGGCGATGTCGTTGGTGCCGGCGAGGATCAGGACCGCCTTGGGCTTGAGGTCGATGACGTCGCGGCGGAAGCGCAGCAGCATCTGCGGCGTCGTCTGGCCGCTGATGCCGCGGTCGACGTAGGGCTTGCCGGGAAAGAAGCCGCCGAATCGCGGCTGCTGCCAGGCATCGGTAATCGAATCCCCCATGAAGACGACACGCTTGTCGGAGGCGGAGGGCATCGGCAGCGAGCGGTTGGCCTCGCGGTAGCGGCCGAGCGCCGGCCAGTCCGCCAGCCGCGCGTCGCTGCGCATCAGGGCGGTGAGCGCCGTCGCCATCTCCGGGCAGGTGGAGGACGGGGCCGTCGGCGGCGCGGCGGGTGTCTGGGCGGCTGTGACGGCCGGAGTCTGCGTGGATTGTGCCTGTGCGGCAGCGGCCGCCGCGAGGCCTGCACATACGATTGTTACGGTGATGACGGATCTGGTCATGTCTCTTCTGGCTCCTTCGTGGCCGGATATTAGCGCGAAGCGGCGGAGAGCGTGTAAGAACGTCATCAGGCTGAACGGCGGCGTTCCACCCGATCCAGCCGTCCGGGCCCATGACGAACGCCGAAGTCGCGTTCCCTCAAAGGGTTGCGGCGGCGGCCGGCCATGGCTGCAGGACGGCGCGCTTCTTGAGATCTAACTCAGGTCCGTCTGTTGCGAGGAGATACCATGGCGCATGGTGGAACGGAAACCGAAGGGCAAGGCTCCGGATCGCTGTCCCGGGGGCAGAGACGCGAGCTGCTGCAGCTGGCGGCGGCCGGATGTCTGTCGGTGGTTTTCTTCATCGTCCCGCTGGCGCTCGTCCGCCACGCGCCTCGCCCCCAAGCCCCGCGGTTTGCAGCACCGCTGACGGAGGCGCCCCCCCATTACTCTGGACCGGCGCCGGTGCGTATCGTCCGGACCACCGTGTTGATCGAGGCCTCGGCCCCGCCGCTTGCGGCGGCTCCCTCCGCCGCGGCGACGCCGCGCCGGACGGCCATCAGTCGTCAGAGCCGGATGCGCGCGGCGGACCCTGGAAACGCGCTGGTGCGGCGGATCGCCCGGCTGTTTGCCGGCGACGGCCGGCACAGCGTCCAGCCCTTTCCGACGGTCCCGTCCACGGATCGGTAGCAGCGTCGGTCAGCAGCACCACGGCGGCAGCAATCGCGGTGAAGAGCGGCAGCGAGACGCGTTCGGCGGAGCTGTCGATCAGGAAGGCAGCGACAATCAGAGGCGCCACCCCGTACCGCCTCGGCCCCGAATCGACTCCACAGCCATCACGCCGCGTACCGGCACACGGGAGTAAAGTCTTGACGGCCCGACAGGCGATGGATCACCATGTCGACATGCAGCACATCACCCTCGACGTTCGCCGTTCTGCCGTCCGCCTGCTGGCGATCGTCCTGACCGTGGCCGGCCTGGCGGCCTGCGCGGCCTCGCGCGCGACACCGACCGTCGCCGCCCCCGACGACCAGACGCTTCGGACCCGCGTCGAGACCTCGCTCAAGAACACCCCCGGGGTGCACCCGAGCGAAGTCGCGGCCGACGTCTCCGGCGGCGTCGCGACGCTGACCGGCACGGTGCACAGCCAGGCCGAGGTCGATGCGGCGATCGCGGCGGTGCGGCGGGTCGATGGCGTCCGGGACGTCCAGTCCCAGCTTCGCGTGCAGTGACGCGCCGCCGCGGGGAACGTCGGGTTCCCTGCCCCCTTGCGCCGCCGCAGGTCCGGACGGTACACTCGCACGGATTCTGAGGAGGATCGTGCCGTGCCAGTCCTAGATTTGTGGTCCATGGCTTTCGTGTTCCTGCTGGCCACCTTCGTCGGCTTTCAGGTCATCCAGAACGTCTCCCGCCTGCTCCACACACCGCTGATGTCGCTGACCAATGCGATCTCGGCGATTGCGGTGGTCGGCTCGATCATCATTGCCGGTGAGCAGAAGGACGGTTTCAGCACCGTGCTCGGGACCATCGCGGTCGCCGCCTCCGTCACCAACATCGTCAGCGGTTTCCTGATCACCGACCGGATGCTGAAGATGTTCCGCGAGCGGAAGCCCCGGTCATGACGCTGGCTGCGCACCTCACCCAGGCCAGCTATCTCGCGGCGGCGGCGCTCTTCATCCTGTCGCTGCGGTGGCTCAGCGATCCGAAGACCGCGCGGCGCGGCGTCCTCGCCGGCGTCGCCGGGATGGCGGCGGCGATCGGCGGCACCCTGCTCCACCCAGAGATCGTCAACTACACCTGGATCGTTGTCGCCATGGTCGTCGGCACCATCATCGGCGTGCCGCTATCGCTGGTGCCGCTGACCGCGGTGCCGCAGCGAACCGCGCTGTCGCACGCCTTCGGCGGCCTCGCCGCCGGGCTGGTCGGCACGGCGAAGTACTTTCTCTGGCTGCGGGGCGGCGAGCTGACGACGTTCCGGATGGGGGCCATCGGCGTCGAGGTCATTCTCGGCTACCTGACCTTCACCGGCAGCCTGATGGC
>JAYTEJ010000166.1:0-19916 GCA_043735365.1 Acidobacteriota bacterium | reverse complement strand
CGGCGAGGCCGCGCGGGATGTCGACGATCGCTTCGAAAGCACCGACCGGGTGCGCCGGCACGCGGTGGTAGGTGCCGGCCACGACCACCTGGCGCCCGGTGACGCTGTCCTCGCGCCGCTCGTACTCGCCCGCCGGGACGACGTGGCTGGCAATCGCGGCGGCAAGGATGCAGCCCGTCAGCAGCGCGAGCGGATGAGGAAAACGCAGCGGCGGCATCGCCGGCATGTTACCTGCGGCGCCTCATGCATGGCGGTAGAAAATGCGCCGGCGTCGCGGCGCGACGCGGCCGCGGCCGATAAGCACCGTGTAAGATGACTTGCAGATCCCTGACATGCCGTTGATTCACGTCCTCTTGCTGATCACCGTCTCGGTCGTCCTGCCGCTCCAGGACAGCGGACGCAAGCCCGATTGCCCGACCTGGCAGGAGTGCCGCCAGCAGGCGGCCGCGGCCGCCGAGCGTGGCGAGTTCGAGAGCTTCCACGATCTCGCCTGGCGTGCGGTCCAGCTCGGGCCGAAGAACGATCCCGCGCTGATGTACTTGCTCGCCCGCGCCCAGAGCCTGAGCGGCCGCCCCGGCGACGCCGCGGTCATGCTCGACCGGCTCGCCGCCATGGGTGTGCCGCTCGACGTCGGCACCAACGACGACTTCCGCCGCGTCCGCGCCCTCAAGGGGGACACCTATTACGGCCAGCCGTCGAATCCACAGACCGCGAGTCAAGACTCTCCCGGCTCGCCAGCCTCCGGGCCTGCAACCGATCCGGCGGCGCGGATCGCTCCGCCGGCCGCCGCGGAGGGGCGGCGCGCGGACGCCGCGTCACCTTCAGCAGTGGTCACGGATCGCCCGGGCGCCGTGGTGCCGGATGCGCCGGGTCGCGCCCCGGAAATCTCCGAGCACCCGCAGGCCCGCGGTTCGGCGACGGCGTCCGCTCTCCCGGCGCTGCGCTTCTCGACTCCTCGCTTCACCCCTGCCGGCCTCGCCTACGACGCCGTCTCGCGCCGCTTCGTCGTCGGCGACCGCCTCGGCCGCAAGCTCGCCGTCGTGGACGAATTCTCCCAGCACGTCGCCAACCTTGCCGGCGCCCGCACCTCCGGCTTCGGGGAGATTGCCGCGCTCGAGATCGACGCACGGCAGGGGGACCTCTGGGTGGTGAGCTCGGAGGGGGAGGGGACCAGCCTGCACAAGCTGCAGCTCATCTCCGGACGGCTGCTCGCGACATATCCCATTGCGGAGACGTTCGCCCCCGTCAGTCTCGGGGACGTGGCGGTCGCGGACGCCGGCGTCATCTACGCGCTCGACATCGCCGGCCATCGGCTGTTCAGGCTCCTGCCCCGCGCCGCCGCCGCGGAGCCGGCGCTGACGCTGCCGGACACCAGCCCTGTGTCGATCGCGCCCGCGGAGCCCGGCGTGCTCTACGTTGCGACGGCGGAAGGGATACTTCGGGTCGAGACCGCGACACGCGCCGTCACGCCCGTCCGCGTCAAAGGGGACCTCGACCTGCAGGGGATCACCCGCCTGCGCTGGCATCGCGGCACGCTTGCCGCCATTCAGAAGGGAGACAACGGCACCTACCGTGCCGTCCGGATCGGGCTCGACGGCAAGGGGCGAACCGCGACCAGCCTCGACATCCTCGATCCCGAAATTGCGATCAGCAATCCCACGGCCGCGACCGTTATCGGCGACGTGCTCTACTACCTCGCCGACACCGGGAACGCCGAGATGTCCGTCCGTCGCGTCACGCTTCGCTGAGGCGGGAAGGCCGTCGCCTCACGCGCCGCGCAACGCCTCACGCGCTGCGCGCCGCCTCACGCGCTGCGCGCCGCCTCGCGCGCCGCGCGCCGCACCTCTGCGGCGCTCCAGCCGCGCTCGCGCAGCACCCGCACCCCTGTATCCCCATCCGACTTGCTCAGCTTCTGCGAAGACGACTTCATGATCAGCGGATGGTGCAGGAACACCGGCATGCGGTCTCGTCCGAGCAGCCGCGCGACGCGCAGCTGCCGCCCCGTTGACGCCTGAAGGTCCATGCCGCGGACCACCAGGTCCACGCCCTGATCGGCATCGTCCACCGCCACGGCAAACTGATAGGTCCAGTTGCCGTGACGATCGCGCACCAGCAGATCGCCGCATTGCCGCGCCGGCTCCTGCGCCCGCGTTCCCAGCCGGGCATCGTCGAACTCCTCGACCCCCGGGGCCATGCGCAGTCGCCAGCCGACGCCGGGAAAAAGCGGAAGGTCGCGGTCGCGGCAGATGCCCGGGTAGAACAGCTCGCCGCCAGCTTCCTGCGTCAGGCGGCTTCGCGGGCAGTCGCAGCCGTAGACCAGCCCTTGCTCAGCGAGTGTCCGGAGCGCGGACTCGTAGACCGCCTGCCGATCCGATTGGCGGCCGTCGCTGCGGCCAGCGCGGAAGGCACGGGTGGGATGGATGTCGGCCTGGAAGCCGAGCCAGTCGAGGTCGTCGAGGATCCCGTTCTCGAATTCGAGGCGGGACCGCCCGCGATCGTGGTCTTCGATCCGCAGCAGCACCCTCCCGCCGAGCGCGGCCGCGAGGCCCCAGACGTATTCGGCGTTGAGGACGTGACCGAGGTGGAGCCAGCCGGTCGGGGCTGGGGCAAACCGGGTCAAAGGCTTCGGCGGCAGGCGCGCGGCCAGCCGGCGCAGGTCGATGCCGGTGAGCACCACGGCTCAGGGCTTCTTGACGATCTCGCTGCCGCTCACGGGAATGCCGCAGACGGTGCCGGCGTAGGTCACCTTGATGCCGCCGCCGGCCTCTTCCGTGGCCTTCCCGGCCGGGAACGAGAACGGACAGTTGGTGCCCCCCTGGCCGACCAGGCCCTGCGCGCTCCAGTCAAGTGCCGAGCCGTTGATCTTCCCCGTTCCGGTGCCGGTGACCTGGATGCTGCCCGCGCACGTTCCGGCGAAGGTGACGTTGGCGGCGGTGGCGCTAACGGGCGTGACGGTGTACTTCAGGTTTCCGCACCCGGTCGCCGGTGCCGCGGCGCTGGTTGACGCCCAGGTGCCGGCGAAGGCGTCGAGAGACGCCGCCGTCGGGCTCGGCGAGGTCGGATTCTTGCCGGTAAGCTTGTCGAGCGCGTTGCAGGCCATGCTGGCGGCGCAGACCGTCGCCAGCAATCCGAGCAGAACAGGATGCTTCCCCATATCCTGTCTATCGGCGCGGCCCGCGGGTCCCTGTAGCAGTGCCGCGGGAGTCCCTGCAGGAGGCGCCCGATCTGATCCACAATCGCAGGCGGCGGGGCACCGGTCCGCCCCTCGTGAAGGAGCGCGTCGTGCAGCTCGAAGGCGTCTATTCCGTTCTTCCCACCCCGTTCCTGGCCAGCGGAGACATCGACGAGGCGAGCCTGCGCCGGGTCGTCGACCTCTTCATCGCCGCCGGGGTCAACGGCGTCACCGCGCTCGGGGTCACCGGCGAGGTCGCCCGGCTGGACGACAGCGAGCGGCGGAGGGTGCTCGAAATCGTGGTGTCGCAGGTGGCGGGGCGGATCGGCGTCGTCGCCGGCACCTCAGCCGACGGCACCCGCCTCTCTATTGGCCACAGCCGGCACGCCCGCGAGGCGGGCGCGACAGCGGTGATGGTCAGCCCGCCGCGGCTGCCCAAGCTGAACTCTGACGCGGTGGTGCGGCACTATGCCGCGCTTGCCGATGCCGTGGACATCGAGATCGTCGTCCAGGACTTTCCGCCGATTTCCGGCTTCACCATGGAGCCGGCACTGCTGGCGCGGATTGCCCGCGAGATCCCGCGCGCCCGCACCATCAAGCTCGAGGATCCGCCGACGCCGTTCAAGACCTCGCGCATTCTCGAAGCCTGCGGCGAGGTGCCGGTGCGCATCTTCGGCGGTCTCGGCGGGGTCTTCCTCCTCGAGGAGTTGCTGGCCGGCGCCACCGGGGCGATGACCGGCTTCGCCTATCCCGAGATCCTCGTCGCCATCGTGTCGCTCTACCGGGCAGGACGGGTAGACGAGGCGGCGGACTACTTCTACCGCACGGTGCCGCTGATGCGTTTCGAGTTCCAGGAGGGGATCGGCATGGCGATCCGCAAGGAAGTGCTGCACCGCCGCGGCGCGCTCGCTTCGGCGACGACCCGGCCGCCGGCCGCGGCGCTCGATCGGTCGACGCGCGATGCGCTCGACCGGATGCTGGCGTGGAGCGAGTCGCTGCTCGACGGTGCCGCGTCCCGCACCGGCCGCAACGCCGCCGCCGGAGCGATCACCATTACATAACTCCGAGAGCTGACACCAATGGATCTGCATCTTCAGAACAAAGTCGCCCTGGTGGCAGGCGCCAGCAGGGGCCTTGGCTACGCGACCGCGCACGCGCTCGCCCGCGAGGGGGCCAGCGTCTCGATCTCGTCCCGCGACGAGGCCTCGATTCGGGCCGCCGGCGAGAGAATCGGGCGCGAAACCGGTGCCCGGGTCCTGACCTTTGCCGTGGACGTCAGGTCCGCGGAGGCCATCGACCGCTGGGTCAAGGAGACCGAGAGCGCGCTCGGCGGCATCGACGCGCTGATGACCAACTCCGGCGGTCCGCCCGCCGGCCTGGCGCTGTCGTTCGACGATGCCGCGTGGCAGGATGCGGCGCAGCTGCTGCTGTTCAGCGCGCTGCGGATGGTGCGGGCGGCGGTGCCGGCGATGCAGCGGCGCGGCGGCGGCGCCATCATCATGTCGACCTCGTCTTCCGTGAAGGAGCCGATCCAGAACCTCGGGCTCTCGACCGTGCTGCGGGCGTCGGTGTCCGCGCTCGCCAAGACCCTGGCCATCGAGCTGGCTGGATCGGGCATCCGCGTCAACCAGATCATCCCGGGGCGGATCGACACCGACCGCGTCCGTCACCTGGACGAGATCAACGCGAAGAAGTGGAATGTCTCCGCGGCTGACGCCAGGAAGAAGTCGATGGCGTCCATTCCCATGGGCCGGTACGGCGAAGGCGACGAGTTCGGGCGCGTCGCCGCGTTTCTCCTCTCCGACGCCGCCGCCTACATGACCGGCGCCACGGTGCAGGTCGACGGCGGGGCGATTCACAGCGTCCTCTGACGTGTCGCTGCTCCGCCGCGCCCTGCTCGCCGGCTCGACCAACCCGTGGCTGCGCGACCGCGCGACCCGGACCGCTTTCGTGCGCCGCGCCGTGTCGCGGTTCATGCCGGGCGAGCAGATGGAGGATGCGCTGCGTGCCGCCGCCGAGCTCGAGGGCCGCGGCATCACCTCCATCCTGACGCGGCTCGGCGAGAACCTCGATACCGAGGCGGCCTTCGAGGAGGTCACCACCCACTATCTCGACCTCCTCGATCGCATTGCCGCCGCCGGGCTGCGGGCACAGATCTCGATCAAGCCGACGCAGCTTGGCCTCGATCTCGACCCCGATCTCTGCGAGCGCAACCTGGTTCGCCTGATCGACCGCGCCGTGGCGCGGGAGAATTTCGTGTGGATCGACATGGAAAGCTCGTCGTATGTCGAGCGGACGATCGCGCTCTACCGGAAGACGCGCGGGCGGACACCGCTGGTCGGGATCGCTCTCCAGGCGTACCTCTATCGCACCGCCGCCGACGTCGAGTCGCTGGCGCCGCTCGGGGCGGCGATTCGGATCGTCAAGGGCGCCTACCTCGAGCCCGCGGACATCGCCTATCCCCGGAAGGCTGACGTCGACGCCAACTTCTTCCGTCTCTGCACCCGGCTGCTCGCCGAGGACGCCCGCCGCGAGGGCGCGCTGCTGCACGTCGCGACGCACGACACGGCGCTGGCAGATCGGCTGTCGGCATGGATCGCCGCGCACGCCGTCCCTGCGCCCAGCTACGAGTTCGCCATGCTCTACGGCATCCAGCGCGGCCAGCAGGAGCGGCTGGCCGCGGCCGGCACCCGGCTGCGCGTGCTCATCAGCTACGGCGAACACTGGTTCCCCTGGTACATGCGCCGGCTGGCGGAGCGGCCGGCCAACATCTGGTTCGTCGTCAGGACGATGTTCGGGTAGAGTGCGGGACGAACAGGAGAACGCCATGAAGATGCCACGCCGGTTGGGGACGTTGCTCGCGGCGACGATGGTGGCGGTTGCCGGAGGGGTCGTGCTCGTACAGACCAGTCCGGCGCAGCCTGCGGCGGCACGCGTGCAGGTCGATGCCGACGATCTCGGAGGGGTCGTCACCGGCCCCAAGGGGCCGGAGGCGGGTGTCTGGGTGATTGCCGAGACCACCGAACTGCCGACGAAGTTCGTGCGGATTGTCGTGACCGACGACCAGGGACGTTTCCTGGTGCCCGATCTACCCAAGGCGAACTACTCGGTGTGGGTGCGCGGCTACGGCCTGGTGGATTCCGTCAAGGTCACGGCTGCGCCGGGCAAGGTGCTGGAGCTGACCGCGGTGGCGGCGCCGAACCCGAAGGCGGCGGCGCAATACTACCCGGCCGGCTACTGGTTCTCGCTGCTGCAGGTTCCTGCCAAGAGCGAGTTTCCCGGCACCGGGCCGTCGGGCAACGGCATCTCGCCGAACCTCAAAACCCAGGCGGAGTGGGTGCGCAACATCAAGTCGGGCGCGTGCCTGTCGTGCCATCAGCTCGGCAGCCTGGGCACACGGCAATTACTGCCGGCGCTCGGGCACTTCGATTCATCGGTGGACGCCTGGCAGCGCCGCCTCCAGTCCGGACAGGCCGGCTCGCAGATGTTGAGCGCGCTCAATCAGCTGGGGGCCAAGCGCGCGCTGACACTGTTCGCGGACTGGACCGACCGGATTGCCGCCGGCGAGGTCCCGCCGGCGCCGCCGCGGCCCCAGGGCATCGAGCGCAACGTCGTCATCACCGAATGGGACTGGGCCCATCCCAAGGCCTACCTGCACGATCAGGTTTCCACCGACCGCCGCAATCCGACGCTCAACCCCAACGGCCTGATCTACGGTGCGCTCGAGCTCAGCGCCGATTACCTCCCGGTGCTCGACCCGGTCAACAACCGCACCAGCCAGGTGGAGCTGACCGTCCGCGATCCCAGCACCCAGCCGGCGCAGGGGCCGATGATGCTCCAGCCCTCTCCCTACTGGGATCGGGAAGTGCTCTGGGACAGCAAGAACAACGTCCACAACCCGATGTTCGACGAGAAGGGCAGGGTGTGGATAACCTCCGCGATCAGGCCCGCCGACAATCCCGCCTACTGCAAGGAGGGCTCGAGCCACCCGTCCGCGAAGCTGTTCCCGATCCAGCGCTCCGGCCGTCAACTGGCGATGTACGACCCGAAGAGCGGCAAGCTCACCCACATCAGCACTTGCTTCAGCACCCATCACCTGATGTTCGCCGAGGATGCCAACAACACGTTGTGGACGAGCGGCGGCGGCCAGGTCGTCGGCTGGCTGAACCGAAAAATGTATGAGGAGACGGGCGACGAGGAGAAGTCGCAGGGATGGACGGCGCTCATCATCGACACCAACGGCAACGGCAAGCGTGATGCGTATGTCGAGCCCGGGGAGCCGGCGGATCCTGCCAAGGACACGCGCTTCGGCGCCGCCTTCTACTCGGTGGCGCCGGCGCCGGACGGATCCATCTGGGGGTCGGTGCTCGGCTTTCCCGGCGCGGCGGTGCGCCTCGTGCCCGGCGCGAACCCGCCCGAGACCGCGCTCGCGGAAGTCTACGAGCCGCCCTTCAACGACCCGAAGGCTCCCGGCTTTTCGCCCCGCGGCATGGACATCGACCGCGACGGCGTCGTCTGGGCGGCGCTGGCGAGCGGACACATGGCGAGCTTCGACCGCCGCAAGTGCAAGGGACCGCTGAACGGCCCCAAGGCCACCGGCCAGCACTGCCCCGAGGGATGGACGCTCTATCCGGAGCCGCTGCCGCAGCTCAAGGGCGTGGCCGACTCCGGCAGCGCCGAAGGCAGCTACTACACCTGGGTCGATCAGTTCGACACCTTCGGCCTCGGCCGCAACATTCCGATCAACACCGGCAACGAGTCCGAGGGCCTGCTGGTGCTCAAGGACGGCAAGTGGGTGGTGCTGCGGGTGCCGTACCCCAACGGGTTCTACACCAAGTGGCTCGACGGCCGTATCGACGATCCCAACGGAGGGTGGAAGGGCCGCGGGCTGTGGAGCACGGTGAGCACCCGGGCGCCGTTCCACATGGAGACCGGCAAGGGCACGACCAGCAAGGTCGTCAAGTTTCAGATGCGCCCCGACCCGTTGGCCAAATGAGGCTCGGCTGACGTGCGCTACGTGGCCTTCCTGCGCGCGATCAACGTCGGCGGCCACACCGTGCGCATGGAGCACCTGCGCCGGCTGTTCGAGACGCTGGGCGCCGCGCGTGTCGAGACCTTCATCGCCAGCGGCAATGTGATCTTCGAGTCGGCGCGGCCCCGCGCCGCGCTCGAAAAGCACCTCGAGGCGGAGCTCGAGGCAGCGCTGAAGTTTCCGGTGGCGACGTTTCTCCGCACCCTCCCGGAGATCGCGACGGTGGCCCGGGTACCGGCGTGTTCCGCGGCCGCCGCCGGTCAGGCGGCCGGCGTCGCCACCTACGTGGGTTTCCTGAAGAAGAAGCCCTCTGCCGACGCGTCCGCCGCCGCCGCGGCGGCGAGCACGCGCTCGCACCGGTTCGCGGTGCACGGTCGCGAGGTCTATTGGCTGCGGCTGAATCTCGCGGAAGACTACCGGGGGCCGAGCCTGGAAAAGCTGCTCGGCCCGGCCACCTTCCGCAATGTCACGACCATCCGCAAGATAGCCGACAAGTACGGCGCCGGCACGAGCTGACGACGCCGGGAAGCCGGTCCGCACGACCCGGCGGGATGCGGGCGTTGCGAGCGGAACGCTGCTCCCCCTTGAGGCAGCACTCTTACCCGACGTCCTCCCCGCGTGCCGTCAATGCTTTGGCCGCGATCCTCAAGCCCCCGTATCCGTGTCGTCTGGTTCGGGAACGGACGCTGCATCGGTGCGAAGGCCTGGGCGGGCCGACGGCTGCATCTGTCGAGTCAGTATCGTGGTACGAGCCGTCGTGGACTTCGACTCGGACGTCGACGATCGGATACCCGCGCAGGACGCCGTTCGCCATCGACTCCTTGATGCCGCCCTCTATTGACGTCATGAAGCGCTTCGGAATCGCCACACCGATCGTGGTGTCTTCGAACGTGTAGCCGCTTCCTGCTTCTGCCGGACGCAGGCGAAGGGAAACGTGAGCGTACTCCCCGTAGCCGTGGGCCATCCTCACATGCTTCGCGCTGCCCTCGGCCGACTGCGTCACTGTTTCCAAGTACGCGACCGTGGGCCTGCCTACACGCGCCTCTACCTCGAACTCTCGCCTCAAGCGGTCGATGATTCGTTCGAGATGCGCTTCGCTGGTGGCGCCGATGACTGTGCAGTCGGGTTCGGCACCCGGGCGAACTTCGAGCTGGTCGTCCTCAGCGGCGAGCACCTGCAGGGCGCGCGCGAGCTTCTGGCGATCTGCCGGCGTCTTGGGCGTAATGTCGAGAGAGAGCAGCGCTGGCGCCATTGTGTGGCATCCCGTCAGAGACAGCGACCGGACGGCCCATCTTGCACGATCAGGCGCATTCGTGCCAATCACGAGTTCAGGGCCCAGAATCGGGCGGCTACAGTTGGGCCTTGAACGTGCCTACGCAACTTGCGTATACTTGTGACTGTGGAGTTCATCGAGGCCCCCATGTTCACCGCGCTCATCGCGGAATACATGGAGGACGATGAATACCGGGCGTTCCAGTCTTTCCTCGCGGGTGAGCCCGAAGCCGGCGATGTCATCCCAGGGACCGGTGGCTTTCGCAAGCTCCGATGGGCTGATCGACGTCGAGGCAAGGGCAAGCGTGGTGGCCTCCGGGTGATCTACTACTACCTCTTGACCGATGCTCAAATCTGGCTGATGACGCTCTACGACAAGGGGGAAGTAGCGGACCTCAGCGCGGCTGAGAAGCGACTATTGAAGGCAGCCCTCGATGCGGAACTGACGCGGCGTGCGGTGCGACGCCGATCTCGAAGGAAGTGAACTGTGGCAGCAAAGAAGCGACCCGTGACCCGAAAGAAGCGCAGCCTCTTCCGTGAGCTAAGGTCAGGTGTGAAAGCAATGCGGGATCACCGCGAAGGCCGACTCACTCTGAAGACCAGAGAGGTGCAGCCGATCATGGTTCCACCGATCGACGCGGCCATGGTCCGCGAGACGCGGGAAGCGCTCAACATGTCGCGCCACGTGTTTGCGTTCAAGATTGGCGTGAACCCCAGAACGCTGGAGCGGTGGGAGCAGGGACGCAGCAAGCCGAACGAACAAGCGGCTGCCTTGATCTGGCTGGTGCGGAAGTACCCTGACACGTTGAAACGCCTCGAGTCACTGGCGGCGTCAGCCTGAGTCTCCGCGTAGGCGCAGCTCCCTGCCTCACGGTCGCCGATAGGGATCGCGTCGAGAAGAAGGCCGCCGTGAAGATCCAGCTCGCCGATTCTGACGCCGAGATCGAACCCGTCCCAACGACCGGCGGCGGCCACAAGCCGGAGCCCGAGCTCGACCGGCTCTCGAACATTCTCAAAGTGTTCAACGATCAGTTCGGCAACATTCCGTGGACAGACGCCGACCGGGTGCACAAGCTGATCACCGAGGACATCCCGAACCGCGTGGCCGCCGACAAGGCGTACCGGAATGCCAAGCAGAACTCCGACAAGCAGAACGCCCGGATCGAGCACGACAAGGCGCTGGCGCGCGTGATGACGGCGGTGCTGAAGGACGATACGGAGCTCTTCAAGCAGTTCATGGACAATGAGGGATTCCGGCGGTGGCTGACGGATACTGTGTTCGGAATCACGTACGAGAGGCCAACGGCTTGAACGTGAGCCCACCGGTCGGGCCGAGAGTGGCGCCATCGGGTCGCTTTCAGCAAAACAGCGCAGCGACGAGCAACGTCCCACAACGGATTGCGGTGCCCTCAAGCCAAGTGTGCCACCGATTCGGCCGGCCGGCGGGTATGGCCACCTCGCAGGCGGGCAATGGACCCGCGGTGTCACCGGCGAGCCCATTGAAAGTCAGTGGTATCATTATGATACCATGCGTATAGGAGCAGTGATATGGCTAACGTGCTCGTTCGAGATCTAGACGATAGCGTCTTGAAACAACTGAAAGCAGCCGCCAAAACACACGGCCGGTCTCTCCAGGCTGAAATCCACGCCGTGCTGGAAAATGCCAGCGTCCGGAGCATTGCCGAAACCCGACGCGTCTCCGGTCAATGGCTGAAACGCCTGAGGATGTCGTCACACACCGACAGCGCCGCCCTGATTCGCGAGGACCGAGACACCAGGTGAGCGCGCTCGTCGTCGATGCCAGCGTCGTCGTGAAATGGTTTGTTCCTGAGATTCACAGTGACGCCGCGCGTCGCCTGCTCACGCTGCCGCACGAGTACTTCGCCACGGATCTTCTCTTCGCGGAGACCGCCAACACGATTTGGAAGAAGATCCGCCGCGGCGAGCTGACCACCGAACACGGCCGCCAACTCGTCGAGGACATCGGCCGCATCGCCGTGGAAACGGTTCCGTGCCGTGTGCTGGCCGTCGACGCGCACGAACTCGCGAATGCCACCGGCCGGACAGTCTACGACTCGCTGTACCTCGCGCTGGCCATCCGACTCAAGACTCGCATGCTCACCGCCGACGAGCGACTCGCGGCGGCCGTGAGCGCGCTCCCAATGACAGCCGCTCACATCCAGCTGGTCCAGACCTTCAAGGGCTGATGGCCGCGGAAGCGCTGGGCGTGACAGGCGTTTTTCAGACTGACGCGACAGTGCTGGTGGAGGCCGTTAAGCGGTGGCAGCGGTGAGCGGCGGGCCGGCGACGCGCAGCGAGACGTGGCGGAGGCGCTCGGCGTGGCATCGCTGAACACCGGGTCAGCATCCAGTTTGTCTGTCCGGAGTTGAGGGCCGCTCCCTGCGCCTCCCATTGTCAAGCGGCGGTTGACCACAACTGCAAGTACCGCTGGTCGCGCGCACCCCCCCACCAATGTTCAAGCGTTGGCTGACCATCGGTATAAGGTCACGGGGCGTCAGACCCGCACCGGCGGTGCCGGCGTCCGCGGCTCCGCCGACCAGTGCGCCGGCACGTCCACGTAGGATCCATCCAGAGCCTCGACCGACGGGCAGCCGAGCAGCTTCAGTGTCCGCATCACGTCCGCCTGCAGGATTTCAATCGCCCGCGCCACCCCCGCGCCTCCGGCGGCGCCAAGCCCATACGCGTAGGCCCGGCCGACCAGCACCGCTTTCGCGCCGAGGCACAGCGCCTTGACGACGTCGCTGCCGCGGCGGATGCCGCCGTCGAGCATCACTTCGGCGCGGCCGTTGACCGCCGCCACCACCTCCGGCAGCACCCGCAGCGTGCCGTGCACGCTGTCGAGCTGACGGCCGCCGTGGTTCGAGACCACGACCGCGTTCGCGCCCGAATCCACCGCCAGCATCGCGTCGTCGCCGCGGTGCACCCCCTTGACGACGATCGGCCCGTCCCAGGCCTCGCGAATCCAGCGCAGGTCGGGCCATGTCACCGTCGAGGACTCGAGCGCACTGCCGACGTCGGCATACGGCATCGGGCCTTCGCCCGGCAGGACGACGTTGGGAAAGTTCATCAGCCCGCCGTCGCCGAAGAACCCCGCCAGCCAGCGCGGGCGCGCCGCGAACTGCCAGACAAACGGGAACATCGTCAGCGGATTGTGGGTGAGGAGCTCCTTCATGCCGTTGCGCAGGTCGCGCTCGCGGAGCCCTGCCACCGGCGTGTCGATGGTCACGACCAGCGCGGTGTAGCCGGCCTTGCGGGCGCGGTCGATGGCGCCGAGGGCGACGTCGCGGCCGCCGACCAGGTAGAGCTGGTACCACGCCGGGCCTGTGGTCGCCTTGCGCACGTCTTCGAGGAGACAGCCGGAGAGCGTCGAAAGGATATAGGCCGTCCCGGCCTCGCCGGCGGCCCTGGCCGCGACCTCTTCGCCGCGCGGGTAGAACATCCGCGAGCTGCCGACCGGCGCCAGCAGGAAAGGCAGCGCCAGCCGCGTCCCGAGGACGGTGGTCTCGAGGCTGTACTTGCTGTTGGCGACGGCGCAGCGCGGCCGGAACGCGACCTCGTTGTAGGCCGAGCAGTTGTGGTCGAGCGTGATCTCGCGGTCCGCCCCGCCGTCGATGTAGTCGAAGACGGCGCGCGGCAGCCGCCGCTTCGCGGCCTTGCGGAGATCCTCGATGTTGACGATGCGCGGCGGGGAGACGGCGCGTGAAGTGGGCATGATCGGTGATGTCTGCTGAGCGGCGCCGGCGAAGCCCGGACGCCATGGAACCACGACATATTATGATGGCCGCGGCCAGATATGACGTGGACACCGTGGATTCAGGTATACGACCCGCTCGGCAGCCCGTGGCTCAGCACCGCCGCCGCGGCATTTCCCATCGTGTTGCTGCTGGTGGCGCTGGCGGTGCTGGAGTGGCGCGCGCACGTCGCCGCGCTTGCCGGGCTGGTCGCGGCGCTGGCGGTCTCGACGCTGGTCTTCGGGATGCCGGTGCCAACCGCGGGCGCGACCGCCCTCTACGGCGCCGCCTACGGCCTGCTCCCGATCGGCTGGATCATCGTCAACGCGGTCTTCCTCTACAACCTGACGGTCGAGACCGGGCAGTTCGAGGTGGTGAAGCACTCGGTCAGCCGGCTGTCGGCGGACCGGCGGGTCCAGGCGCTGCTGGTGGCGTTCTCGTTCGGCGCCTTCATTGAAGGGGCGGCAGGCTTCGGCACACCGGTGGCGATCTGCTCGGCGCTGCTGATGGGCCTGGGCTTCACGCCGCTCTACGCGGCCGGGCTGTCGCTCATCGCCAACACCGCGCCGGTGGCGTTCGGGGCGATCGGCACGCCGATCCTGACGCTGGCGGCGGTCACCGGGATTCCGGCGCACACCCTCGGCGTGATGGCGGGCCGGCAGCTGCCGTTCGTGTCGCTGATCGTTCCGGCCTGGCTGGTGGTGACGATGAGCGGCTGGCGCGGGCTGCGCGGGGTCTGGCCGGCGGTGGCGGTGTGCGGCGGGACCTTCGCGCTCGTGCAGTATGGCTGGAGCAACTTCGTCGGTGTCGAGCTCGTCGACATCGTCGGCGGGCTGGCGTCAATCGCTGCGCTGGCGGTGTTCTCCCGCGTCTGGCAGCCGCGCGACGTGTGGGAGTTCGATCCCGTGCCGGGTGCGGCGCCCGTCGTCCCGCCTCCGGCGATCCACGGGCCGTCGCGCGGTGCGGTGCTTCGCGCCTGGATGCCGTGGCTGTTCCTGAGCGTCGCGGTGATCCTGTGGGGGCTCGCGCCGGTGAAGGTGTTCCTGAACGGCGGGCCGCGCGCCCTGGCGCTTTACCGCGCCGGCGGCAAAGCCACGGTCAGCTCGTTCCTGTCGCCGGCGTGGGACGTGCCGCTGCTGCACCGCGCGGTCTTCCGCGAGTATCCGGTGGTGCCGGCGCCGGTGGACGGCGCCAGGATCGGCGACCCCGCCTACCGCGCGGCGCGGGCCGAGCCGGCGGTGTTCACGCTCAACTGGGCCTCCGCGACCGGCACGGCGATTCTGCTCGCGGCGCTGGCGACGGCGCTCTATCTACGGGTATCGCTGGCGCAGTTCTTCGCGGTGGCGGCCATGACCCTGCGGCGGATGCGCTCGTCGCTCGCCACCATCATGCTGATGCTGTCGCTCGGCTTCGTGACCCGCTACGGCGGCACCGACGCGACGCTCGGGCTGGCCTTCACGAAGACCGGGATGCTCTATCCGTTCTTCGCCGCGGTGCTCGGCTGGCTGGGGGTGGCGCTGACCGGGTCCGACACCAGCTCGAACGTGCTCTTCGGCAGCCTGCAGAAGATCACCGCCCAGCAGCTCGGCTTCAACCCGGTGCTGATCGTCACCGCCAACAGCACCGGCGGGGTGATGGGCAAGATGATCGACGCCCAGAGCATCGTCGTCGCCACGGCGTCGACCGGGCAGGTCGGTCAGGAGGGGCGGATCCTGCGCTTCGTCTTCTGGCACAGCGTCGGCCTGGTGATCATCATGGGGATCATCGTGATGCTGCAGGCCTACGTGCTGCGCTGGATGGTGCCGGCGATGCCGTAGTGGCAGGTGACAGGGCGGCCGCCGTATGCGACTGTAAGTTCCTATGCGGACGACGGCGATAGCGTTCGCGGCGGCCTGCCTGGTCCAGGTAGCCATCGGCTCGGCGGCACCGCAGCCACCGCCGGATCTGCCCGGCCTGCTGGCCGCCGTCGGGCAGCGCGTCGCCAGCTATTACCTCCGTGCGCAACGCGTGGTCTGCACGAACACGGCTACCGTCCAGCCGATCGACTGGAGCAACTGGTCGCAGCAGGGCTTCGCGCGGACCGTCGAATCGGAGCTGCGCGTCGAGCTGGAGGCCGGTCAAGGCGACCAACTGCCGGCGGCGCGCCTCGTCCGCGACATCCTTCGCGTCAACGGCCGTCTGCCGCGCGACAGCGACCGCACCTCGCGCAGCGGCTGCACCGATCCCAACCCGCTTTCGCCGGAGCCGCTGGCTTTCCTGCTGCCGCCGGAACGCGACAACTATCGCTTCACCTCGCTCCGCAGCGGCCGCGAAGGGTCCCGCGCCGCCCTGATCATCGACTTCACTGCCGCGGCCCGCGTCAGCCAGCCGGAGCTGATCGAGGATCCCGAGCACGAGGACTGCTTCGACTGGACGGGACCACTGGAGACGCGCGGCCAGGTCTGGGTCGACGCGGAAACCTATGACGTCCTCCGCATCGATCGCCATATCACCGGCCCGGTCGACGTCCGTGTCCCGGTCCGGCTGCAGCGCCGCTACGGCTTCGCCATGCGCGTCGTCCTCGACCGGGAAGACGTGATTATGCGGTTCCGCCGCGTCGCCTTTGCCGATCCCGACGAAGTGTTGCTGCTCCCCGCGTCGATGGACTCGACGACCGTCGTCCGCAGCGGCCTGCAGTCGACGAGGCGAGCGGAGACGTTCAGCGACTACCGTCGGTTCCTGACCGAAGGCCGGATGACGGGCCGGTGAGCGCTGGTGCGCGCGATCCCGGGACGTTGAGGATGGTCGTCGGCCTTCAAAAACTGAAGCCGGTGGAGACGTTGAGGCGCGTGCCGGCCCCCGCTCCGTGGGCGACGTCGAGATTCAGCTGAACGAACGGCGCCACCAGGAAGAGGCCGGCGCCGGCGCCGCGGTGCCACACCGCATCCCCCAGACGCGCGCCGACGTCGGCGGCCTTGCCGGCATCGGCGAACGCCGTTACTCCCAGCTTCGCCCGGCTCAGCACCGAGGTCAGCGGCGCGCGCAGCTCGGCCGACGCCACCGCCATGCGATCGCCGTCGAAGGCTCCCGCGCGGTAGCCGCGCAGCGTCGCGGCGCCGCCGAGCAGCCGCCGCTCGTAGAGCGGCAGCGCGGCGTCGGCGGTGAAGTACTGCAGGCGCCCGGCAAGGACGTTCTGGCGGAACACCCGCAGGTAGCCGCGGCCGTCGGCGTTGTAGCGGTTGATCCGCCGCGCCGCGACATGGAGCGACGACCATCCCCCGCCGAGCACCACGGCGTTCGAGGCAAACGCCGGATCGCCGCGCGTGTCCAGCGCCGCGCTGGCGCCGATGGACCAGAGCCGATCGTCCAGCTCTCCGAAGCTGACCGTTCCACCCGAGAAGTCCAGGCCGGTGCGGAACACACGGCCCAGGAGACGCTCGGCGCGGGCGTTGACCTGCACCCGGTGTTCGTCGAGGCTGTAACGCGGGTTCTCCCGGCTCCATGTCTCCACGTTCGCCGTCACCCGGGTCAGCGGCCCGCCGCTGAACGCGCGCTCGGCTTCGAGGGCGGCGCGCTTCGTCCCTCCCCAGGTCAGCGGCACCGAGAGGCGTTCGCCGGCCCCGAGCAGGTCCACTGCGCTCGTCCGTCCGCCATAGGTCAGGCCGTAGCCGTCCTCGTAGCTCACGATCGGGAAGAACATCAGCGCCGCCCTGACCCGCGCCCAGGCGGAAGGGGCCTCCCCGCTGGCGCCGGCCGCCGCCGAGACGACGCCGGGGCGCTCGTGGACGACCAGAAGGAGGGCGACGTCGGTGGGGTCGTCGAGCGAACGGTAGCGCTTGCGCACCTCCACCGTCTCGAAGCGCCGGCTGTCGCGCAGGCGACCGGCGATGGCGTCTTCGACGCCGGGAGTGGCGGCGGCGCCGACGACGACGCCGGCGAGCGACAGCACCTCGGCGTCGGTCAGAACGGTGTTGCCGTGAACGCGGATTTCGCGGATCGTCTCGGCCGGCCGGTCTCCCGCAGCCGCCGCGACCGGGCCCTGCGTCGTCGCCCCGTTCTGCGCCATCGGCGGCGACATCGCGACGCGCGGCGTGGACCACGCCGCGAGCACCACGCGCGGGCCGTCCGGCCGGAGGCTGGCGCCGGTCTTCGGGACCTTGATCACGGTGTGGACCTCCGCCTCGCGATAGTTGGTGAAGGTTCGATCGTAGGCGGCCGTGAACGAGCCGGTCGCCAGGGTGACGCCGGCGCGAATGTCGATCTCGCGCGGCAGCCAGACGCCCGCCACCGGCTGTCCCATCGTCATCGAGGCGCGGATGGCGTCCACCCGGACGAGCCAGGCGCCGGGAAGGAAGTCGAGCCAGACGTTGTCGAAGGTGTACTTGACGATCTGGTGCTCGGCCGGATCGACCCAGAGCGTGACCAGCGCCGTCTTGTTCATGCGGCGGTCGATGACGTCCTCGTCGCGTTCGCTGCGCTTGCGCTTCATTTCCCGCGGCCGCTTCTCGTCGTCCGACTCGTTGAAGAGATGGGACGGGTAGTACTCGATGCGCAGGACCTCGTGTCCCTCGAGTTGCTCGCGGCCGGCGAGGTAGTAGTTGCCGGGCTCGAACTTGAAGTCCATGAAATAGGCTTCGGACACGAACCGCGGCTCGGCGGCACCCCCCCCCGCGACCTGGAGGCTGCTGGGCCCCGGCGTGTCGTTCCCCGGTACGCGGCCGCCCGCCGCGCGGTCCGCCGCCGCGGCGGCGGGATCGCCGGCCCGCCGCTGCTCCCGCTTCCGCTCGCGCTCGATCCAGTTCTCTTCGTAGACCCGGCGCGCCGCGTCGTCCACCGGCACGCCGGCGAACCTGACCGGGCTGCGGACGTGCAGGCCGTCGCGCGCGTACCAGGTGAACTCGCGCCGGCTGCGGGTGAGGGGGACGCCGCCAGGGCCGAGCACCTCGAACGCCTCGGTTTCGTCGAGGACGTACTGTTTCAGCGTGGCGCGGTTGACATCGCGGCGGACGAGCACCCGTTCCATGAAGGCGTCGAGGTCGCTCGGCGGCTTCGCCGCGCCGGGTGTCTGGGCTGCCGCGGGCAGAGTGAGCCCGGCGACGAAGAGCATGGAGAGGACGGCGCTCGCGAGGGCAGCTGGACGATACACGTGGGCCTCCGAAGGCAGGCGGGCGTCCGGTTAGACGGCCGCCGCGCCGCCGCGGTTCCCAGTACTCTACTGCGATAGGATCCCTCTCGTGCCTCCGCCGGCGTTCCGACGCGCGTTGCCGCTGCTCCTCGCGCTGGCGATCACGGCCTGGGGCGGTCTCCTCCGGCTCGACGCGCTCGTCGAACGCTACGGCGCCGTCGAATCACCGGCATGGGCGCGCGCCCTCACCCACGCCGCGCCCCGCTGGGCAGCGCACCTCAAGCCATCCGCGCATCAGTGGCGGCCGATCGCCACCCCTTACGTCGGCGGCGACCCCATCAACTACCTGCGCTATGCGCGGGAGATGCAGACGTTCTACCAGGCGCACGTGCGCGAGCCGGTGTTCCTCGCCGAGACGCGGGTGTTCCTGTGGCTGCTCGATGGCGCCGACGTCGCCGTCAGTTTTGCCTCGGCCGCCGGCTCGACGGCCGCCGTGCTCGGGGCGTATCTCGTCGCCGCCGCGGTGGCCTCGCCGGCCGCGGGGCTGGCGGTGGCGCTATTGATGGCGGGTGAATACCACCTGATCACCTGGGGCATTGACGGCTGGCGCGACGACACCTTCATGGCGCTGCTGCTGCTGACGCTGTGGAGCTTCCTGCAGCTTCGCCGCCGGCCGTCGTTCGCGGCTGCGCTGCTGGCGGGGGTCGCCGCCGGCCTCGCCTGCCTGACGCGGATTACCGCGCTGTCGTTCGTCCTGCCCGGGCTCGCACTGCTGCTGATCGACGCGCCGCGCGGCGAGCGCCGCCACCGCGCCGCGATGGCCGGCCTGGCGGCCGTGATCGCCGCGGCCCTCGTCGTGCCCTACCTGTTGAGCTGTGAGCTGGCGACGGGAGACCCATTCATCGCCATCAACTATCACACCAGCTTTTACCGCTTCGGTGAGGGGCTGCCGTCCGGGCAGCCGATGAGCGCCGCGTCCTACATCTCGGGCAAACTCGCCGAGCACCCGATTCGGGCGATCGACACCGCGTTTCAGGGACTGACGGTGCAGCCATTCGAGAACAAGTTTGGCGGCTTCGAAGCCTACGCGCCGCACCTCGGGGCCACGCTGATGTGGGCCGCGGCCGCCGGCCTGCTGACGCTGCCGTTCACGCCCGCCGGACGCCTGCTGCTCGTCGTTCTGCTGGCGTCGCTCGTGCCCTATGCCTTCACCTGGAACATCTCGAGCGGCGGCGAATGGCGCTTCACGATGCACGCCTATCCGCTCTATCTGGTGGCCGCGCTCTTTGCCGTCGATGGCGCGGTGCGCGGTGCGGCGGTGGTGTGGCGATCGGGCGGCCGGATGCCGGCGCTGTCGCGCCGGACCGCTGTCGGCATGGCGGCGGTGGCGTCGATCGCGGCGCTGGGGTGGGGCGCCTACGCGGCGCTGCCGTGGCTGGTGGTGCGGGAGACCGTCGCCAGCGGGCAGGACGTCAGCATCGAGACCGGACCGCGCGATAGCGTGTTCTTCGACGGCGGCTGGTCGGATCCCCATCCCGACGGCGTGATGGTGCGCGTCTCGACCGCGCCGCGATCCGCGATTCG
>JAYTEJ010000165.1:0-2947 GCA_043735365.1 Acidobacteriota bacterium | reverse complement strand
GGTGAAGCCTCGGCGACCGTGCGCGCGCGCGTTGTCCAGGCGAGGGAGCGCCAGGCGGCACGGAGCGGTCTGCTGAACGCGCGCCTGCAGGGGCGCGTGCTGCGCGGTTGCACGCGGCTCGATGCCGGGGCCCGCCGGCTGTTCGAGGCCGCGGACTCGCGGCTGGCGCTGACCGCGCGCGGCCACGACCGGGTGCTGCGGGTGGCGCGCACCATCGCCGACCTCGAGGGGTCCGACGCGCTCACCGGCGACCACCTCGCCGAAGCGCTCCAGTTCCGGGGGGACTGACCTGGTTCGCCGTAAATCTGGGTTCCGCAGGGTTCCTCGGGGTTCCGCAGGGTTCCGCGAGGTTCGGTTCTCCACGGTTCCCCAGGGTCGGTTCTACAAGGTTCTGCGGCTGACACCCCCGAGGACAAACCGAAGGGCAGCGGCGCCGTGCGGCCAACTCAGCCGTACACATTGACGGAAGGCGCGAAGGCCGTGATAGAGTCTCCGGACACCAATCTTGTCATTCGGACGGGTTCCACACACACGGGAGGGGTTTGGCTTCTCGGCGCTATTCGATGGTCCTCGCAGATCGCACCACCGGCGTGGTGCGGCGCTTCACGGTGCCGCTCGGTCCGGCGGTGGCGGTCGTCTCGATTTTGTTTGCGCTGCCGGTCCTCATCGGCCTGGGCGCCCGCTGGAGCGCGCGCGCCGCGATCGCCGACCTCGATCGCGCCAATACCGCGCTGCAGCTCGAGAACAGCAGCTATCGGGAAGCCACCGAGCAGCTGACCACCCAACTCACGTCGCTGCAGTCGGCGGTCGATTCGCTGGGCGTCCAGGCGGCGGTCGATCCCGAGGTGCGGCGGGCGATGGATCGCCTGCCGGCGATCGTCAAGTCGCGGGCGATGGGCGGCGGCACGGCGGGCGTGCTCGCGCCGGCGCTGGACGGCTCGTTCGCGGCGCCGGACGACACCTTTGGCGCGCTGCGCGACCTGCTGGGGGTGCTCGAGAACCGCCTCGATCTCGTCCGCAACGGCGTCGAGCGCCGCCGCGCCCTGGCCGACGCCACGCCATCGCTGTGGCCGGTGGCGGGCTGGCTCTCCTCGCCGTTCGGCAACCGCCGCGACCCCTTTACCGGCGGCGCGGACTTCCATCCCGGGCTCGACATCTCCGCCGACTACGGCGTCCCGGTCCATGCCCCCGCTGACGGCGTGGTCGCCAGCGCCGGTCAGAACGGCAACTACGGCAACCTCCTGGTCCTCGAGCACGGCTACGGGATCTCGACGCGCTACGGCCACCTGTCGCGGTTCGCGGCGGCGCCCGGGACCCGCGTCCACCGCGGCGATGTCATCGGCTACGTCGGCTCGACCGGGCGATCCACCAGCGCCCACCTGCACTACGAAATCCTGCTGAACGGCCGCCTCACCAATCCGCTCGCCCTGCTGGCCGGCCGCTGACACCGGCGTCGTCCATCCGTCCGCGGCGCCGGCGCCGCGCTCCACCTCGGCACCGCGAACAGAGGCGGCGGTGCGCAGTTGTTGTACAATCAGCGGATACCCTGACTTGATTTTTCCCTGATGATTGTTGATACGCTCCTCGCGAAAGTCATCGGCACGCAGAACCAGCGTGACCTGAAACGGCTGCGCCCGATTGTCGCCGCCGTCAACGCCCGCGAGCCGGAGATCGAGCCGCTCACCGAGGAGCAGCTCCGCGGCAAGACGGTGGAGTTCCGCCAGCGCCTGGCGGCCGGCGAGACCCTCGACGACCTTCTCCCGGAGGCTTTCGCGGTGGTGCGCGAGGCCGGACGCCGCGTGCTCAACATGCGGCATTTCGACGTCCAGCTCATCGGCGGCGTCGTCCTGCACCGCGGCCGCATCGCCGAGATGAAGACCGGCGAAGGCAAGACGCTGGTGGCGACGCTGCCCGCTTATCTGAACGCGCTCGAAGGCAAGGGCGTCCATGTGGTCACCGTCAACGACTACCTCGCCCGCCGCGACTCGGAGTGGATGGGCCGGCTCTACCGCTATCTCGGCATGACCGTCGGCGTCATCCAGCACGACCTCAACGACCAGGAGCGCCAGGTCGCCTACGCCAGCGACATCACCTACGGCACCAACAACGAGTTCGGCTTCGACTACCTCCGCGACAACATGAAGTTCGACCTCGCGCACTACGTGCAGCGCGGCCACCACTTCGCGATCGTGGACGAGGTCGACAGCATCCTGATCGACGAAGCGCGGACGCCGCTGATCATCTCGGGCCCCGCCGAGGAGTCCACCGATCTCTACTACGAGGTCGATCGCATCATTCCCAGGCTGGCCGCGGGCGCGGTCACCCAGGGGAACGTCAAGGCCGAGGATCGCGACGAGCTCGAGAAGACCGGCGACTACCTCGTCGACGAGAAGCACAAGACGGTCACGCTCACCGAGACCGGCATGGCCAAGGCGGAGACGATGCTCGCGCACCGGCTCCAGCCAGGCGGCCTCTACGACCCGGTCAACATGCCGCTGCTCCACCACATCAACCAGGCGCTGCGCGCCCACACGCTGTTCCGCCTCGACGTCGACTACATGATCAAGGACGGCGGCGTCGTCATCGTCGACGAGTTCACCGGGCGGCTGATGCCCGGCCGGCGCTGGAGCGACGGCCTGCACCAGGCGGTCGAGGCCAAGGAGCGGGTCAAGATCGAGCGCGAGAACCAGACGCTCGCGACCGTCACCTTCCAGAACTACTTCCGCAAGTACGCGAAGCTGTCCGGGATGACCGGCACCGCCGACACCGAGGCGGAGGAGTTCCACAAGATCTACAAGCTCGACGTCATGGTGGCCCCGACCAACCGGGTGATGCGGCGCCTCGAGGAGCCGGACACCGTCTACCGCACCGAGCGCGAGAAGTTCGAGGCGATCGTCGCCGACATCATCGAGAAGCAGCAGACCGGGCGACCGGTGCTGGTCGGGAC
>JAYTEJ010000164.1:0-11113 GCA_043735365.1 Acidobacteriota bacterium | reverse complement strand
CGCCCGAACGACGTTGCGACCGAGCCCGGCATCACGTAGCTCACCCGGATGTTGTCCTGGCGCACTTCGAGCATCAGCGCTTCACTGAAGGCGTTCAGGCCCGCCTTGGATGCGCAGTAGGCCGCGCCGTTGATGAACGGATTCTTCCCCGCCAGGCTGCTGATGTTGATGATCCACCCGCCGCCGCGCTTGCGCATCTCCGGCACCGCCGCGTGACAGCAGTAGAAAACACCGCTCAAGTTGGTGTCGATGGTCTGCTGCCAGTCCTCGATGCCCATGTCGGCGACGCTGGCGAAGACGCCGACGCCGGCATTGTTGATGAGGATGTCGAGCCCGCCGAATTTCGTCACCGCCGCCGTGATGGCGGAGGCTGCCTCGGGCGCCTGGCTGACGTCGGCTGCCTCGGTATGCACCCTGCCGGCGCGACCCCCTTTGGAGAGCTGCGCCGACGCCTCGCTGAGATGCGACCGATCGCGCCCGGTGATGACGACGTTGGCGCCGGCGGCAAGCATCGCTTCGGCCACGGCCAGCCCGATGCCGCGTGAGCCGCCGGTGACGACGGCGGTGCGGCCGGAGAGTTTTGGGGAGTCTGAAGTCATGACACTAGAATACAGGTTCCTCTCCATGTCCTTTATCGCCATCATCGGGGCGGGCGCCATGGGCGGCGCGATCGCGCACAAGGCGGCCGCTCGCGACCGGGTGGCGGAAATCCGGCTCATCGATGAGGCCGCGCCGATTGCCCGGGGAAAGGCGCTGGACATTCAGCAGTCGGCGCCGCTGGAAGGATTCCGAACCAGGGTCACGGCCGAGGCCGATATCGCGGCCGCCGCCGGGGCCGCCGCCATCGTCCTTGCGGATCAGGCCGGCGGCCAGGGGGAGCATGCCGGGGAGCCTGGCCTCGCGCTGCTGCGCAGGCTGGCGAGGATCGAGACCAGGGCCCCGATCCTGTTTGCGGGCGTGTCTCAGTGCGAGCTGATGGCCAGGGCGGTGTCGGAGCTGCACATCGATCCGAAACGGCTGCTCGGGTCCGCGCCTTTGGCGCTCGAGTCGGCGCTGCGCGCCCTGACCGGCCTCCTGCTCGACGCGTCCGGCGTCGAGGTGTCGCTGAGAATCGTCGGGATTCCGCCCGGCAATGCCGTGGTCCTGTGGGAAGAGGCGAGCGCGTTCGGGCAGCCGCTGTCGAGCGAGCTGCCGCCCCACGAAATCGCCGGGCTTGCGGACCGCATTCCAGGATTGTGGCCGCCCGGGCCGTACGCACTGGCCTCGGCCGCCGCCCGGGTGGCGGAGGCGATGGCCAACGGCTCACGCCGTCGTTATTCGTGCTTCGTGCCGCTCGGCCGTGGCGTGGTGGCCGCGATGCCGGTGGAAGTCGGTGAAGACGGCGCGCTGCGGGTGTTCGAGCCCGCTTTGACCCGCCAGGAGCGGACGCGGCTCGAGAATGCGCTGGAGCTGAAGCGGCGCTAGTTTTCGGCCTCGCGCGCGTGCATCGCCAGGCCGCCGGCGAACTCTCCCAGGTGCTGGCGCAAAATCAGCCGGCCCCTGTGCAGGCGCGACTTGAGCGTCTGCGGCTTGATGCGGAGCACGGCGCTTGCCTCCTCGGTCGAGAGGCCGTTGATGTCGCGAAGGATGACGGGGACGCGATAGACCTCGGGCAGGTGGGTCAGCGCCGACAGCAGCCGCTTGCGCATTTCGGCCCGGAGGACCTGGTCGTCGGCGAGCGATGACCAGTCGGCCGGTTCGTAAGGCTGCGGACGGTCCATCCCGGCATCGGTCGACAGGGTTTCCTGCCGGGAGACTTCGTGCGGACGGCTGAACTTGCCGTTGCGCAGCCGCGACATCGCCGTGTTGAAAGTAATCCGGTAAATCCACGACGACAGCGCCGCGTCCCCACGGAACGCGTCGATCTTGCGGTGGACTTTCATGAGAACGTCCTGGGTCACCTCTTCGGCGTCTTCCCAGTTCTTCAAATACCTGAACGCAAGCTGGTGGATTCGCGGTCCGTAAGTCGACGCCAGGTCGACGACGGCCGAGCTGTCCCCCGCCTGCATCCGGCCAATCAATTCCTGCTCTTCCGGCTGACGCATCTGGGGCCTCCACTCGGACAAAACACCCGAGGGGGGCTTCCTATTCCAGGGTGACTTCCGGGGCGACGTCCGGCTCTGAAACCGTAAGGTCCTGATTCACCGTGACTTGCCGAACGTCCACTGGCGCGAAGACTTCCGCGAAGGCGGCAACGACGGCGGCCTCCGCCTCGGCCATTGGCACCGGACGACCGAGCAGCCGCGCCAGTGAGGTGACCCCCCTGCCGGTAATGCCGCAGGGGACGATGAGGCTGAAATCCGTGAGGTCGGTCGCGACGTTGAGGGCGAAGCCGTGGCTGGTGACCCAGCGGGCGATTCGCACTCCGATGGCCGCAAGCTTGTCGGTCCCGGTCCAGACCCCAGTCAGGCCGGAGACCCGTCCGGCGGTGATGCCGAAGCGCGACACCGCCCTGATCAGCACTTCCTCGAGGTCGCGGACGTAGCGATGGACGTCTCGCCGGCCGGGGGACAGACCGATTACTGGATAGCCGACCAGCTGCCCGGGCCCGTGGAACGTGACATCGCCGCCGCGCCCGGTTTCCACCACCTCCACGCCCCGCGCTGCCAGCCGCTCGGGGCTCTCCAGCACGTGGGAGCGGTCGTTCCGGGATTTCACCCCGAGGGTGATAACGGCGGGATGCTGCAGCAGCAGGAGTTGATCGGGAATGTCCCCGGCCTGCCGCTGCTCGACGAGCTGCTTCTGCAGGTCGAGCGCCTGGCGGTAGGGGACCATGCCGAGGCGCCGCACCTCCAGCCGGCGGCCGCCAGCTCCGGAGGTCTCCCCGTCAGTCCCCATCATTCACGCCTGCTGCGCGCCCGGTCAGCCGGGTCTTCATGGCTCGTCCAGGCCTAGAGCCACGCTTCATCGAACTGCTCGATGCGTTCCTTGAAGAACGTCAGGAACCGTCCGGCGTCCGCGCCGTCCACCAACCGGTGGTCGTAGCCGAGCGAGATGTGGCACATCGGCCGGATCCCGATGGCGTCGTCCACCACGACCGCGCGCTTTTCGATGGCGCCGACGCCCATGATGGCGACCTGGGGCTGGTTGATCAGCGGCAGCCCGTAGAGCGCGCCGAAGATGCCGGGGTTGGTGATGGTGAAGGTGCCGCCCTGGACCTCGTCGGGATTGAGCTTCTTCGTCCGGGCGCGCGTTGCCAGGTCGTCGATGGCGCGGCTCAGTCCGACGAGGTTCTTTTCGTCGGCGTTGCGGATGACCGGCACGATCAGCCCGTGTTCGAGTGCCACCGCGATCCCGAGGTTGATGTCCTTCTTGTAGACGATCGAGTCGCCGTCGATCGAGGCGTTGACGATGGGGAACTCGCAGAGGGCCTCGATGGCCGCCCTGGCGATGAAGGCGGTGAACGTCAGCTTCGAGCCGGCGGCCTCGTAGGCGGCCTTCTTCTTCGCGCGCAGCGCGCTGACCCGGGCGAAGTTCACTTCGTAGACGGAGTAGACGTGCGGCGAGGTGCGGGCGCTCAGCACCATGTGCTCGGCGATCTTCCGCCGCATCACGCTCATCGGTACGATCTGGACGTTCTCTCCAGGCTGGAAGACCGGCCGCGGCGCCGCGGACCGGGCCGCGGGACGGGAGGCGGCGGGCTGCCCCGACTCGATGAACCCGAGAATGTCCTGCTTCGTCACGCGGCCGCTCAGGCCGCTGCCGGCGATCTGGCCGATGTCGACGTGGTGCTCGCGGGCGATGCGGCGTACCAGGGGAGACGATTTCTGGCGCCTGAGATCGTCACGCGTCGGCCCCGGGGCCTGCGGTGCGGCAGCCGCGGGGGCCGTGGGCGCATCCAGCGCCGAGGAGGCGCCGGTCGAGGGGGGTGCGGTCTCCGCCTGCCCGGCCGCGGCCTCCGGCAGCGCGCTCCCCTGGGCCGTCTCCGCTCCGGAGGGGGATGCCGTCTCTCCGGCATTGCCGATGGTGGCGACGATGCTGTTGACCGCGACTGTCTCCCCTTCATTGACGCGGATCTCGGTCAGCACGCCCGCGACCGGCGAGGGGATCTCCGCATCGACCTTGTCGGTCGAGATCTCGAAGAGCGGCTCGTCGCGGTCGATGGTATCGCCGACTTTCTTGATCCAGCGGACCACCGTCCCCTCGGCGATCGACTCCCCCATCTGGGGCATCAGGATGTTGACCATATGTGCTCCCGAACCCCTCAGGAATGTATCGCCCCGCCCAGAGCCGCGTGTGCGGCCTCACCAACGGCTTCGGACATGGTCGGATGCGCGTGAATGGTGCGGGCCAGCTCCTCGACCGTGCACTCGAGGCGCAGCGCCAGGGTCGCCTCGGCGACGAGCTCGGTGGCGCGCGGGCCGATCATATGGACGCCGAGGATCTCGCCGTACTTCTGCTCGAAGACAATCTTGACGAAGCCTTCGGTCTCGCCCGCGATCCGGGCGCGCCCGAGGATGCCGAACTTGAACGACCCGGTCTTGACGTCGTAGCCCCGCTGCTGCGCCGCCTTCTCGGTGAGCCCGACCGAACCGATTTCGGGGGCGCAGTAGGTGCAACCCGGAACCTGGTCGTAGTTGATCCGCGCGTACTCCCGGCCGGCGATGCGCTCGGCCAGGGCGACGCCTTCCGCCGACGAGAGGTGGGCGAGCTGCGGATGTCCCGGCGCATCGAACGTGATGACGTCTCCGATGGCCGAGATCCCGGCGACGCTGGTCCGGAAGTCACGGTCGACGTGGATGTAGCCGCGCTCCATCCGCAGTCCGGCCTCCTCGGCACCAAGCCCGCTGGTCACCGGGCCGCGCCCCGTCGCCACCAGCAACAGCTCGGCCTTGAGCCTGGTGGTCTTGCCGTCGGCCGTCTGCGCCTCGATGTCGACGCCGTCGGCGCCGGCCTTCGCGCTTGTCACCCTGGTGCCGGTCAGCACCTTGATGCCCTGCTTCTTGAACGATCGCTCGAGCTCGGCGGAGACCGCCTCGTCTTCGATCGGCACGATCCGCGGCAGCAGCTCGATGAGCGTGACCTCGCTGCCGAAGCGCCGGAAGATGGAGCCGAACTCGACCCCGACCGCGCCGCTGCCCATGATCACGATCGACGTCGGCACCTCTTTCAGGTGGATGGCTTCGTCGCTGGTGATGATCCGCTTGCGGTCGATCTCGATGCCGGGAACGCCGCGCGGCTGCGATCCGGTCGCGACGATGATCTCCTGGCGCGCGGTCAGCGTCTGCTGCTGCCCGTCGGTGACCTCGACGCGCCCCTTCCCCGCCAGCCGGCCACTGCCCTTGATCCAGTCGATCTTGTTCTTCTTGAACAGCATCTCGATGCCGCCGGTCAGCCCCTTGACGATCTTGTCCTTGCGCGCGTTGACCTGCGCCATGTCGATGCCGATGGCCGCTTCGCCGAGGGTGAGGCCCCATTCCTTCCACTCCTGGGCGACCTTCAGCGCGTGCGCGTGCTCGAGCAGCGCCTTGGTCGGGATGCACCCCCAGTTCAGGCAGGTCCCACCCAGCGCCGGGGCGCGTTCGACCACAGCCGTCGAGAGGCCGAGCTGCGCGGCGCGAATCGCCGCGACGTAGCCGCCGGTGCCCGAGCCAATCACCACGAGGTCGTAGTCGTTCGCCATTACTTGTCTTTCTTCCTCATCGTCGACAACGGGACAAAGGACACCGTCGGAGTGGCGGGGGCAGCGGGCTCGGGGGCCGCGGCAGCGGCATCATCCGGATCGAGCCGCGACAGCTGCGACCGCAGCCGGGTGTGCTCGTAGCGCAGCTCCCAGTAGGACTGGGTGATGGCGTCCATCCGCCGTCCGGCGCGGCGGGCCAGGGTCAGCGCGGCGAGCGCGACCAGCAGGGCGACGACGGAGACGACCCAGAGGACCACAACCGACTTACCTTACTAAAGAACCGGGAAAAGGGACAAGCGCCCCGGAGGCCGTAGAAAACGCGCTACAATCTGCGGCCAACCCGCCATGCCGCCGCCGAAAACCATCCTGATCTGTGACGACGACCAGGGGATGCGCGACACCATTGGCGCCATCCTCAAGCGGGACTACCGCGTCCTGATGGTGGCCAGCGGCGAGGCGGCGCTGATGCTGCTCAAGCAGGAGGACGTGGATCTCATCCTCCTCGATGTCCGGCTGCCGGGCATCAGCGGCCTCGACGTGCTTCGCATCGTCAAGGAGAACTACGGGCTGATCGAGTGCCTGCTGATCTCGGCCATCAACGACGTCGAGACCGCCGTGCAGGCGATGAAGCACGGCGCCTATCACTACATCACCAAGAATTTCGAGTACGACGAGCTGCGGTCGCTGGTGCGCAACGCCTGCGAGCGGCAGGATCTCAACCGCCAGGTGATCGCGCTGAGCGCCCAGGTGGCCGAACAGAGCGACCGCGAGTTCCTGATCGGGCCGAGCCGGGAGATCCGGGAGATCGTCGAGCTCGTCGAGAAGGTCGCCAAGCTCTCGGCGACGGTGCTGATTCTGGGCGAGAGCGGGACCGGCAAGGAGCTGCTGGCGCGGCTGCTGCACCGTGCCTCGGGCCGGGCGACGGCGCCGTTCATCGCGGTCAACGTCTCGGCGATCCCGCACGAGCTGGTCGAGAGCACGCTGTTCGGACACGAGCGCGGATCGTTCACCGGGGCGCACAAGCAGCAACTGGGCAAGTTCGAGCTGGCCTCGGGAGGGACGCTGTTCCTCGATGAGATTGGCGATTTGCGCTTCGACCTGCAGGCGAAGCTGCTGCGGGCGATCCAGGAGGGAGAAATCGAGCGCGTCGGCGGGACCAAGCCGATCCGGACCACTTTCCGGCTGGTGGTCGCGACCAACGTCGACCTCGAAAAGGCGGTCAAGGAGGGGCGCTTCCGCGAGGACTTGTACTACCGGATCAACGTCATCCCCATCCGGATGCCGCCGCTGCGCGAGCGGCTCGAGGACCTGCCCGAGCTGGCGCGGCTGTTCCTCGATCGCTACAAGACCAAGTTCCGCAAGCCGGTGCGCGGGATCGCGGGGTCGGCCCTCAAGATCCTGGCCTCCTACTGGTGGCCGGGCAACATCCGCGAGCTGGAGAACCTGATCGAGCGTCTGGTCGCGGTCAGCGACAAGGAATGGATCACGGACGAGGACCTTCCGCTCGAGTATCACTTCGCCAGGCTCGACTCCGGCATCGCGACCGGCGACGCGCTGTTCCAGGAGGCGTGCGACACCTTCGAGCGCAACTTCATCCTGCGGGCACTCGAGAAGTCGGACTGGAACGTGACCGCGACCGCCCGCTATCTGGGCGTGCCGCTGAGCACGCTCAAACACAAGATGAACCGCCTGGACCTGCGCGAGATCGCCCGCAAGCTGCGCGGCGCCTGAGCCATTTCCCGTCCCCGTTTTCGTCACGGCCGGCCGACAGGCGGGCCATCCTTTGGCTCCACAGGCCAACGGATTGGCCGATTCCGCCAGTCTGGAGCCACGCCATGCGCTGTTTCCGCGCACTTGCCTGGCCCAAAGAGTCGCCTCACGAGATCTGTATTTGCACGCTGCGCTCCCGGCCGCCAGGTCCAAAGGTACTCTTTGGACATTCCCACCCACTTCGGAATACCCGTTGCATTTTCGTGCTGCAGTGCCGATCTGCGAAGTACCGGGCGGCACTGACTACCTCACTCGGGACCCACGGGTTCGGCCAGGAGCGCGAATGCAGCCGTCCATGTTCAACGTCACCGTCCCGCTCGATGCCATGGGCCGGCAGGACGACGTGTTCCTGATGAACACGTTCACCGATGCCCAGCTCATCGTTTCGCGCGACGTGGCGGCGCTGCTCGACCGGGTGGGCGACGTGGCGTCGCGGCCGCTGGCGGCCGAGGAACGCGAGGCGCTGTCGACGCTCGCCGAGCAGGGCTTCATCGTCGACAACCGCGACGCCGAACGCGTCCATATCGAGAGCTGGTTCCGGGAAGTGCGCGAGAACACCGACCAGCTGCGGGTCACCGTGCTGACAACGCTGCAGTGCAATTTCGCGTGCGACTACTGCTTCCAGGGAGACCACGGCGACTACAACAAGACCGCCGCGAAGATGAGCATGGAGACCGCCGCGCGGGTGGCGGCCTGGACTGAGGAGCGCCTCGACAGCATCAAGCCGGAGAGTTTCGTGCTGACACTCTTTGGCGGCGAGCCGCTGCTCAACCTGCCGGTGGCCTACTACCTGACCGAGCGCCTCTGGCATGCCTCGCAGCTGCGCGGCGTCCGGATGATGGTCAACGTGATCACCAACGGGCTGCTGCTGACGCCGGCGGTGGTGGATCGGCTCGCGCCCTACGGGCTCAACGCCGTCAAGGTCACGCTCGACGGCGATCACGACACCCACAACCGCATGCGGCCGCTGCGCGGCGGCCAGGGCACGTTCGACCGGATCATCGAGAACGTCCGCGCCGTCGCCGGCAAGTGCCGGATCTCGATCGGCGGCAACTTCGACGAGAGCTCGGTCGACAGCTATCCGGCGCTCCTGGATTTCCTCAAGGAGCAGGAATTCGCCGACAAGATTGCGCGCGTCGCCTTCAAGCCGGTGATTCGCGAGCCCAAGCCGCAGCAGCCGAAGGGCATGATTCCGCTGACGGTGGTCGGGGCCGGCGGCAAGCCGCTGAACGGCACCTGCATGACCTCGGCGGGAAGCGGCGCCAGCGGCTGCGACAACTGCAACTTCCTCGACGAGAAGATGACCTTCCTGCGCGACGAGACCAAGAAGCGCGGCTTCCCGACGGTCGACGGCGTGCACATGGGCCCCTGCGAGATTCACCGCCAGCACGCGCACACCATCGGCCCCGACGGCGCGATGTACGCGTGCCCGGGCTTCACCGGGGATGCGAAGGAGTCGACCGGCCACATCGACGGCCGCCGGGACGAGCGCGCGGTGTCGCGGTTCGAACAGCTCGCCGCCTGGAAAGAATGCAACGACTGCGCGTTCATCCCCGTCTGCGCGGGAGGCTGCTCGGTGGCGGCCCATACCGAGCTCGGGAGCATGAACCGGCCGAACTGCCACAAGAGCAGCTTCGAGGCCGGGGTGGTGTCACTCGCGCTCGGCGCCGCCAGCGTCAATTAAAGACTCGCGTCGGGAACAGGGAGAACGGGAATGAAGAACGACAAGAAGGAAGCGGACAAGAAAAAGGGCCCGCTGCGGCCCTGGCTGGTCGACGTCGCGGTCGAGCATCTGCGCTGAACAGCACGGCAATCCACCTCAACACACAGGTTCATTTTCAAGGAGCACACATGAAGATCCAGATCGTCAAGAAGGCCGACAAGAAGGTTTCCCCGAGCGGCTGCGCGTGGATGGTCGAGCAGATGCCCGAGCCCCGCAAGTAGCGTGTCGTCCTGTCGATGCCGGGCCTCCGGTTTCTGGCACTTTGTGCCGATATACCGGTAAGCTGGTTCAGTGCGTCGTTGACGCCATTGAGTCAGCCGGCCCGAGCGTCGATGCAGACGAGAACTCCCGCTCCATCGTCGGTTGTCAGGCGCCTCACCAGAGCCGTCATGCCGATGTGCGGGTCGCTCATCCTGGCGCTTTCGATCGGCGGCTGCCGCGCGCAGCCGCCGACACCTTCCCCCCCGCAGACGCTTCATCTCGGCGCCCAGCGTACCGTCGAAACAGAGCGAGTCCTCACCGAACTGCTATCGGCGGAGCCGCTGATCGTCCTCGACTGGAACGGTCGTCCGCTCCCCCGGCTGGCGACGGAATGGGAATGGGACGACGCCGGCGTCTCTCTGACGATGAAGCTCCGGGAGGACGTCCGGTTCCACGACGGCACCCCGCTCACGGCCGAGGCGGTCGCGGCCATCCTCCGCAAGACCATCCCCAAGGACCGAGCCGAAGGGTTCCGGTATCTGACCGGCGTCGAGACTCCTGGCGCCGCGACGATCGTCTTCCGCCTCAACCGCCCCGACTCGTTCCTGATCGAGGCTATCGCCGGAGCGCTGATTCGGGATCCCGACAACCCGCTGCTGCGGACCGGACCGTTTAGAATCGTCCCTTTCCCGTCGGGGCTGCTGGCGCTGAAGAACGCCGGCTATTACCGCGGCGAGCCGGGTATCGACCGGGTGGAGGTTACTTTCTACGACACCCAGCGGGCGGTGTTCGCCGCGATCATCAGCGGCGCCGTCGACATGGTCCCGGAAGTGAACCCGGAATCGGTCGAGTTCCTGAAGGGGGCGGCGCAGCTCGAGACCTTCGCCTACGTCCGGCCTTTCTACATTCCGCTGGTCTTCAACCTCAGGCATCCGGTTCTCAGAAATCCGGAGGTGCGGCGGGCGCTGTCGCAGGCGATCGACCGTGAGGAGATCGTCCGGCAGGCAATGCGGGGGCACGCGCACATCGCCGAGGACCCGGTCTGGCCGTCGCACTGGGCCTACAACGCGACCTCGAGGCGCCGCGGCTACGACCCTGCGGCCGCGAGGGCGCGGCTCGACGCCGCGGGATTCCCGGTGCGGCCGTCGGCCACCCCGAACACGATGGACAGCCGCTTCCGGCTGAACTGCCTGTTCTACAACCGCGACTTTCAGTTCGAGCGCATCGCCGTGCTGCTGCAGCGGCAGCTGGAAGAGGTCGGGGTCGACCTGGTGCTCACCGGCGTCGACGAGAACGATCTCGCCCGTCGGGCCGGCGCAGGAGATTTCGACACCTACGTGTTCCAGCTGACCAGCGGCAAGTCGTTCGACTGGCTCTACGGCTTCTGGCACAGTCACGGAGGGATGCAGTCCACGGGCTATACCGGGGCCGACGCCGCGCTCGACCAGCTCCGCCTCTCGCGCCGTGACGCCGACATCCGGATGGGCGTGGCGGCTCTCCGTCAGCGCTTCTACGACGACGTGCCGGCGGCCTTCCTCGCCTGGCCGGAGACAACCCGCGCGGTGTCGTCCCGGTTCGACATCGGCGATCATCTCGACCCTGACATCTTCGGCAACCTGTGGCGCTGGCACGCCGGCCCCACCCAGAAGGCGGCACGGTGAAGCGGGGCATCACCTTCCGCTTCGTGCTGCTGATCGCCACGGCGGCGGTGCTGCCGCTGCTCGTCTACGGCCTCGTCTCGGTGGACTCGCTGCGCC
>JAYTEJ010000163.1:0-2302 GCA_043735365.1 Acidobacteriota bacterium | reverse complement strand
CTCCTCAACGCCTCGCTCAACGCCGTCTCCGGTGTGCTGCTGCTGACCGGCTACTTCCTGATCCGCCGCGGCCGCATTCGCCTGCACCGCGCCGCGATGATTTCGGCGTGCGTGGTGTCGGCGATGTTCCTGACGTCGTATGTCATTTACCACGCGAACATCGGCTCGAAACCCTTCACGGGCCGCGGCTCGATCCGGGTGGTCTACTTCGCCATCCTGATCACCCACGTGCTGCTGGCGGCAGCCGTGCCGCCGCTCGCCCTGATCACGCTCAACCGAGGGCTCAGGGGGCGCTTCGAGCGCCACGTCGCCATCGCCCGCTGGACGTTTCCGATCTGGCTCTACGTCTCGGTCACCGGCGTCATCGTCTATGTGATGCTGTACCGCCTGCCTCAGTAACCTTCGGACCAGAGGTGACCCGACGTGCAGGCCGTTCCCGGCGCCCCCCTCCTCAACGCGCAGCTCCTGCTTGGCGCAGCGGCGCTGCTCGTCGCCGCGTTGTTGTTGTTTCTCTACCTCTACCGCCCCAGGCTTTATATCCGGTACTGGATCCTCGGCTGGAGCCTCGCCGCCGCCTCGTCGCTGCTGCTCGCGCCCCGATACGGCAGCCCGCCCCTCGCGGCCTCGATTTACGGCCTGTCGCAGTTTCTCGGCATCACCGCGGCGCTGCTCTTCGTGATCAGCGCGGACGCCTACCGCACCAGGCCGCGGCTCCGCCGGGGCTATGCCCTGATCGTGCTGCCGGTGCTGATCTGGTTCGCGCTGGCGCCGCTGGTCCTTGGACGGATCGCCGTCCACAGCCCCGGCCACCTGCTGATGGCCGGTGGCTTTGCCGCCGCGGGACTGGCGCACCTGCTGCTCCTGCGGCAGACGCGCCTCCTTGGCGCGGCGCTGGTCGGGGCGATGATGTTGACCCTGGCGGCGGCGCATGGCTGGTGGGGCTTCAACGCCGGCCAGGCGGCCGGGTTGACCGGACGCGGGGCGTTCATCAATCTCGCCCTCTACCTGGCGATGGCGCTGGGCATGCAGCTGATGTCGTTCGAGGACATGACCTACGAGCTGCGGATGTCGAACCGCCAGCTCGAGTCGACGCAGGAGGAGCTGCGCGATCTCATTACCCGCGACGGGCTGACCGGCTGCCGCAATCGTCGCTACTTCCATGAGGTCATCGGCAAGGAAGTCGGGCGCCACCGCCGCTACAACATTCCGCTGTCGCTGCTGTTCATCGACGTCGACCAGTTCAAGCTCATCAACGACACTCTCGGTCACGAGGCTGGCGACCACGTTCTGCAGCGGGTCGCCGGCTTTCTCGTCCGCCACGTCCGCGATGCCGACTACGTCTTCCGCTGGGGAGGGGACGAGTTCCTGATCCTGATTTCCTGCCGCCTCCGGCAGGCCGAGGAGAAGGCGCTCGATCTCAAGGAGGCGTTCCTGCTGGCGCACGGGGCGACCCTGCCTGCCGGGGTCGGCTTGAGTATCGGCTGCGCGGAAATGCCGATCGGGATCGGGAACGTGATGGATGCCGTCCGCGAAGCGGACGAACGGATGTACCGGGACAAGCGCGGGCTACCGAGCGCTCAGTAGAGCAGGTACTTGCTCCGCAACGCCCGCCATTTCGCCTCGCCGGCGGCCCAGCCCGAGGCGATCGCCGCCGCATCCTCGCCGGCGCGAATCCGCGCGACGGCGTCCTTCAGCCCGAACAGCCGCTCGGTGGTCTCCAGCTCGTACTGTGCGCCGTAGAGCCTGTGCAACGCGGCGGTGATCTCAAGCCCGACGCGCACCGGCCGCAACGCGACCCGATCGGTGACGATCATGAACACGCCGCCGCAGGCTTCGTTCGCGTACTTGCTCGACGTCGGCGTGAACCGGACCGGGTAGAAGCGGATGCCGGGCAGGCCGCGCGCGTTGAGCAGCCCGGCCAGCGCCACGCCGTCGACCCACGGCGCACCCACCTGCTCGAAGGGCGTATCGGTGCCGCGCCCCACCGACACGTTCGACCCTTCGATGGCGCCGATGCCAGGGTAGAGCGTGGCTTCGGTCAGGTTGCGCATGTTGGGCGAGGGGTTGATCCAGGTCAGGCCGGCGGAATCGAACCACTCGTCGCGCGTCCAGTTCTTCATCGCCACCACGGTCAGGTCGGCGCCGATGCGGTTCTCGCCGTTGAACAGCCGCGCCAGCTCGCCGAGGGTCATGCCGTGGCGCACCGGCATCGGGAAGTAGGACGTGAACGCCAGGGCGCTTCGGTCGATGGTGGGACCCTCGATCTGAAAGCCGTTGATCGGGTTGGGGCGGTCGAGCACGA
>JAYTEJ010000162.1:0-2752 GCA_043735365.1 Acidobacteriota bacterium | reverse complement strand
TGCTCGACCAGATACGGCCATTCGTGGATGTCCATGCCCAGGCCGTGGCCGACCCGGTGCGTGAAATATCTGAAGCCGGGACCGTAGCCGCCGTCGCTCACGACCTTGCGTGCCGCCCGGTCGATCGCCGCCAGCGCCACCCCGGGCCGCGCCGCCTCGAGCGCCGCGGCCTGCGCCCGCCGGACGATGTCGAACACCTGCGTCATGCGGGCGGTGGGACGTCCGACGACGAAGGTGCGGGTGATGTCCGATTGATAGCCTTCGACGGTGCAGCCGTCGTCCAGCATCACGATCGTGCCGTCGCCAATGGTCTGCGGCGCGATCGATCCATGGGGGAGTGCGGTGTAGGGCCCGGTCTGGACGCTGGCTTCACCGTCGAAGCCGACGCGCGCGTAGCCAGCGGCGATGAGTCCCTGGACGTCGCGTTCGGTCAGGCCGGGGTGAATCGCGTCGTACACCGCGGCATAGACGCGGAGCGTGGCGGCGGCGGCGAGCGTCATCAGCTCGAGCTCGTGCGCATCCTTGATCATGCGGCAACCGGCGACCACCGGCGTGCCGCTGACCCAGGTGACCGCCGGGGCCGCGGCGGCGATGCCGTCGGTCCAGACGAACTTGATCGTTTCCTCGAGGCCGGCGCGGCCGGTGGCGACGCCGCGGTCCCGCAGCCCGGCAGCGACCAGCCGGTAGGGGCTGTCGCTCTCCTCCCAGGTGCGGACGTCGGCGCGGCGGGCGCCGAACGGACCGCGCGCGATCTGTTCGCGCAGCCGATCCTCCTCGAAGGCGGGAGAGACGAAGAACGGCTCGCCGGCGCGCGGCAGCACGAACGCGAACAAGCGCTCGCCGCCGCCCCATTCGATGCCGGTGAAGTAGGTGAGCGAGGTCCCCCCCGCCAGCAGCAGCGCGTCCAGCTTCTGCTCAGCCATCAGCGCCCGGACGCGCTCGATCCTGTCCAGCCGCTCGCCGCTGGCGATCGGGCGCGCCTGCGCCCGCATCGACGACAGCCGGGCGATCGACTCGGGCAGCCGGTCCGCCGGCCGCGCCCCCCGTCCCTGCGCGCGCAGCACCCGGGTACCGGCGCCGGCGGCAAGCGCCGCAGGGAGAGAGAGCAGGGCGCGTCGTGTCAGCATGATCTTGCTCCCGGTCCCGATGGATGTCATGAGCCGCCGCCCGGGGGTTGTGGCCCGATGGTCAGGGTATCGACGACCTGGGACACGCCCTTCGTGGTCTTGGCGATCTGGACCGCGCGCGCGCGCCCCGCCGCCGTCATCACCGTGCCGCTGAGCGTCACGATGTGGTGACTCGACTCGACGTGGATGTCGCTGTCCTCGAGCGCGGGCTCGTTGACGAAGCCGGCGTGCAGGCTGGTGACGATCCAGGCGTCGGTCACGGCGTCGGCGACGCTGCCGGCAGCGTTCCTGGCCGCCGTCGCCGCTCCCGGTGAGCCCGCCGCCGTCGACTCGGGCTGTTCGTGCGGAACGGGGCGCCGCGGGCTGCGGGGCAGCGCCGGATCGATCTTGAGCTTGTTGTCGACGCGGCTGACCCCCGTTACCTTGGAGAGCGCCGCGGCCCGGGCGCTCTGCACCGCGGTACCGACCCGGCCGGTGAGCGTGACGACGCCGCCGGCCACCGCGACGGTGATGTGGTCGCGCTTCAGGGTCGGGCTGTCCTTCAGCCTCCCCTCGATCCGCGTGGCGAGGGCCTTGTCGCTGCCACTGGCCGTCTGCGCCGCCGCTGCGGGCATCCATCCGGCCGCCATCACCACCACTACCGTCAGCCATCGCCATGAAGCCATGATCTCCCTCCCATGCCGGTGGTGGAACCGGCGCTGCGATCAGCCGCCCACGCGAGTCGCGATCATCGCCGCGATCACCTCGGCGCCATCCGTCCGCGGACGCTCGGCGGGCGGCGGTGTCCGCGCGAGGGTCTCGAGCGCCGTTCGCCAGCGTCCCTCCAGCAGCGCCGTGCGATCGATGAAGGCGCAGCGCAGGAACCGCGGCATCTCCGCCACCATCACATCGTATTCCGGGAACCGGCCGCGCGAGGTGTAGAGCATGGCGGTGCCGTTGGCGATGCACTCTGAAATGATCCCGTAGCCCGGCTTGGTCACGACCACCTCGGCCGCGGCCACGAGGTCCTCGTAGCGCATGCCGGCGTCGTAGACGGCCTTGTCGTCGAGGACATGCAGCCAGTCCGGACAGGGCGACGGCGGCTCGCGGCCGGTGACGACGACGTGCCAGCGGCCGCCGCAGTCCAGCCGGAGCGGATCGAAAGCGTCCAGGCCGTAGCCGCCGAACGAGGTCAGCACCAGTGGAGCCTGCGCCGGCAGCGCGAGGCGCCGGCGGGCCTCGGCGGCCGGCACCGTCGCGTGCCGGGCCACGAAGGGGACGTCGACGAGGCGCTCAAAGCCCGCGAACCCGCCGTGGAGCGGCAGCCGCCAGCCCGCCTCGGCGTGGCCATAGGACCCGCGGATGGCCGACAGCAGCCCGGGTGCCGCCGCCGCCCCGTAAGCCTCGTAGATCCAGTCCCAGGTAAAGTTCGACAGCACCACCGAGGGAACACCGGCCGCGGCCGCCGCCGCGCAGGCCAGGGGAGGGGCGTCAGCCACCACCAGCCGCGCGTCGTCGCGCTCGAGCATCGCCGCCTCCGGCCGGACGCGCGCGGCGAAGCCGGCGTAGAAGTCCTCCGCGGCGCGAATGGTGGCCGCCTCGTCGAGGCGGACGCTGTCGATCTGGACGACGCCGGTGTCGCAGGC
>JAYTEJ010000161.1:0-4262 GCA_043735365.1 Acidobacteriota bacterium | reverse complement strand
GGCGACGGGCCGGGCGGCCCGGCCGCCGACTGGAAGTTGACCGCTGACGACATCGCGCAGGTGGTGATGGACCTCATCGCGCACCCGTCGCGCAGCCTGCCGAGCCGGGTCGAGATCCGCCCGTCGCGACCGCCGGTCAAGAAATAGCAGGTCGACTCCGAACCCGGAACCCGGAACCCTGAGCAATAGTGAAACCCGGAACCCCGAACCCCGAACCCGGAACCTCCCCGAGCATCCTCCATTACCACCTCCTCTCCCCTCTGGGAGAGTGGGGGCTGGGGGGGGCTTACCGCGCTCGTGACACCCGTTTTGGCCGAACCGTGGCGCTGCGGCTCGCGCCCGACACCGCCTTCGCCGACGCCGCCGAGCGTGCCCTCTTTCTCGAGGACGCTCGCGCCGCTGCGGTGCTCTCGCACCCCAACATCGCCACGCTCTTCGATGTCGGTACCTACGACGCCGGGTGTTATCTCGCCTACGAGTTTGCTGCCGGATCGACGATTCGGCAGGAGATGGCCGGCGGCGCGGTGAATTCGCGCCGCGCTCTCGAGCTGTCGATGCAGCTCGCCGACGCACTCGCCGAGATGCACGCCCACAACCTGGTGCATGGGGACCTGCGTCCGGAGACGGTGATGGTGACGCACAAGGGAAGCGCCAAGGTGCTCGAGGCCGGGATGATGCGCTGGACCCGCGGCGGGCGACTGCGCCTGATTGCCGCGGCGGACTTCGATCCGCTCGGCGAGGCGCCGGGGCTGTCGGCCTACATGTCGCCCGAGCAGCGCATGGGGCAGCCGGTGGGCTCCGGTTCGGACGTGTTCTCCCTGGCGGTCCTGCTCTACGAGATGGTCGCGGGCCGGCATCCGTTCGTCGACGAGAGCGCGCCGCCGCTGCTCTCCGAGCCGGCCGCTTCACCCCAGCTGGCCGCCGCCGTGGCGCATGCGATGGAGTTCGACCCGGAGACCCGCCATCAGAGCATGGCGGCCTTCGCGGCCGATCTGCGGAAATCGTTTGCCATCCTCGAAGCACGCGAGGGGCGGGTGGACCGTCCCGACGTCCTCCCGGTCGATGATGAAGGCAGTGGCAAATGGTGGCTGGCGGCTGCGGGGGCCGCGCTGCTGGCGGCGCTGGCCTGGTGGGTCCGCCGCTGACGGGAACGAGAAGCTCCGGGCCGCCGATCAGCGCGTCCGCGCGTCTCCCTCGCGAAGAATGTCCACCAGCCGTCCGGCGAACGCCGATCTCGCCATCACCTCGCCGATGCCCGCCGCTCTCGCCGATTCAATCAGGTCGGTCTGCACGTGTGAAACGAAGCCGAGGGTCGGGATCGAGGCGAGCTCGCCGTCCCGCTTCATCGCCGCCACGGTCTCGATGGGGTTGGACTTGCCGCTGTTGAGATCGAAGATCACCAGCGCCGGGCGCAGCGTCCGGGCCTGCTGGAGGATTTCCTCAGGCGTGCGGGCGAACGTCAGCTCGATTCCCGCGAGCCGGGCGGTCGTCCGGATTTTCGAGCTGAAGAGGAGGTCGTCCACCGCGGCGAGAATCATCGCTGGATCATATCCACTTTCCGCCGCGGCCGGGGCCTTCACTGCCGCCGTGCGAGAATGGTGGGCAGCAGCCCGCCACTCATGATCCTCGAGACCCGCGCCGCGCCTCCCTTTTTCAAGAACGGCTTCGTCCTCGGCTGCGAGGAGACCCGAGAGGGCATCGTCATCGATCCCGGAGACGAGGTCGCGGAGCTTGTCGCTGCCGTCTCGCGACATCGGCTGAAAATCCGCTACATCCTGCTCACCCACGCCCACCTCGACCACATCAGCGGGGTGGCAGCCGCCAGGGCCGCCTTCGACGCTCCGGTAGGGCTTCACCTGGACGATAATTTTCTCTATCAGGCCGTGGTCCAGCAGGGCGAGATGTTCGGTCTTCGTGTCGAGGCGCAGCCGCCGGTGGATTTTTTCTATGACGGCGCCGGGCCCTGGATGTTCGGCGCGCTGGGCGCCTGGGTGCATCACACGCCGGGGCACTGCCCGGGTGGTGTCTGCCTGGCGGTTGGCCGTGAAGCAGACCGTGGCAGGGAGCTGTTCGTCGGCGACACCCTCTTTGCCGGCTCGATCGGTCGGACCGATCTGCCCGGCGGCAGCCTTCCCACGCTGCTGACGTCGATTCGCGACGTCCTGTTTTCGTTTCCGGACGAGACCGTCGTCCACCCCGGCCACGGGGACCAGACCACCATCGGCCGCGAGAAGCGCACCAACCCGTTCCTCCAGGGTCAGTGAGGGACTAGTCCCCTGGAAGCGTGATGGGTTGCATAAGTCCCGAAGCGCGGCGCCCTGATGGCAAGGAGCGACGACCGAGCATATTGGGCATATGGGAGGGAGGAGCAACGCCGCCAGCCGGGATGCCCCGCCAGGGAATTATGTGACGTATCACGTTGCCAGGGGACCAGCCCCTCATCCCGCACGCACGCCGGCGCGCACCGCCACGACGACGGCGCCCGGGATCGTCGTCACTTCCACCGCCTCGGCATAATCCAGCAGGTCGCCGAGCCCGCGCGCCGCGAGCAGCGACCCCAGATCCACGTGAATGCGATCGCCGACGACGCGGAGGCCGAGGGGGAGCGCATCGAGAAACCGCAGCGCGGAGCCGGCCATCGAGAGTAGCCCGCCGGCCTCCAGCTTCAGCACCAGTGTGGGCGACTCGGGCAGGCGCGGCTGCTGTTCGATGAGCAGCGTGACGTTGAGGGGGGGGAGAAACGCGGCGGCCGCGGCCTTGAAGCGAACGCGGATCCGGTTGCCGTCTTTCGAGGTGAGCTCGACGTCCTGAACCGGCGCGGTGGGAGGGACGGCCGCGGCGATCAGCTCGTTGAGGAGCCGATCCGCAATCGGCAGGGTGATGTCGGCGCGGGCACCGGGAAAATCCGAGAACCGGCCGGCCCTGAGCCGGGAGAGAAGCGCGTCCGCTCGGGGGTCCACGTGATTGATCTCCTCATGCCCGGGCGGCCGGGCGCCCGACGCCTCGGCAGCACAGGTGTATACTGGACTTCCGCTTTCCTGAGTCCTGCTGCGGTGTCAGTCCTCATCAAAGCTCCATCGACGAGGACCCATGTCAGATTCCACGAAAGACAGCCAGGCGGCCCCTCCGCCGACGCTCTGTCCCGCCTGCCGATCGAAGGACATCTCGACGACCAGCAAGACGCCCGATACCGCCAGCTACTGGCGGTGCGGTGCCTGCGGTGAGATCTGGAACGTGGGTCGCCTGCAGCAGGCAAACCGCTATCCGGCGCGGACCGGCTGGCGCTGAGCGCTCAGACGGCCGGGCCGACCGAGGTGCGCCGGCAGTCTTCGCACCGGAAATACAGGATCGGAAATGATTCGGAGCGGCCGATAATCCGCGCGTTCGGGCTGCCGCACTTCGGGCATACTTCACGCTGGACGTTCGGGACTTTGGAGACGGCGCTGCGAGATTTCGGACGCCGTTCGGGTTGGGTTGGACTCATGGCAGTTCATTCCATCATATCTGCATTCAGGCCCTCCGCTGTTCAATTTTGCACACACGGCGCATCGACCAGAGCTCTGCCGACGCCGGCCCTGTTTGTAAGACGCTTCCGGTGGCAGGACCGTTGCGGATATGACCGAGCAGAGGTTCCGGAGGATTATTGATGACCACTTCCCACGCCCAGGTCCCGGTCTGGTCGATTGTGTCGCTGGTGGCCCTGATCGTATTGGCGATTGCGCTCGTCAACCGCTGAGGCGCCGGCGCACCGACCGCACCCGCACGACGGACCCGTGGGGCCGCGTTATCGCTGCACCGGCTCCGCCACACCGAGAGGGAGTAGCCGAACTGCGGCTCGGCCGGCGCGGCGCACGGTCCCGTGTCGGCCCGGGGACAATCCTGATAATCTCCTACCCATCCGCCCGGATCGATGCCGCGGCGGCGCACCCTGGCACCCACGCATGACCCGCGCCACCGCCCCTTCGGCCTCCCGCGGCGACACCGCGCCGCTCGTGATCGGCGTCGCCGGCGGATCCGGCTCCGGCAAGACCACCGTCGTCCGCCGCATCGTCGACAGCCTGGGCGACGACGCGGTGACGGTGCTGGAGCACGATCGCTACTATCGCGATCGGAACGATCTGCGCCTCGAGGAGCGTGCTGCGCTCAATTACGATCATCCCGACTCGCTCGAGACCGACTTGCTGGTCGATCACGTGCACCAGCTGCGCAGCGGGAAGATCGTGCAGGCGCCGCTGTACGACTTCGCGCGCCACGCGCGGCAG
>JAYTEJ010000160.1:0-1764 GCA_043735365.1 Acidobacteriota bacterium | reverse complement strand
CGAATCGGGCCGAGCGTGGCGTCGGTCAGTTCCTGGATCGATTCCGTGTATCCGCCGCACTGCATGATGTCGTTCCCGGCCGCCCGCGCGGCTTATCGTCCCCGCTCGCCGAGGATCGCCCGCAGTCGCAGCCGCGCTTTGTGCACTTGCGACTTCGAGGTGCCTTCGGCGATCCCCAGCACCTCGGCCACTTCGCGGTGTTCGAGCCCCTGGACGGCGTGCAGCACGAACGCCGCGCGGCAGCCCTCGGGCAGCCGGGCCATGGCCCGCTCGAGATCCATCCTGGCGATCGCCTGGTCCGCGAGCCCTGGCTGCCCCGGCACGTAGGCCCCGACCTCGTCTTCCAGCACTCCGGTGCGCTCGTTGGTGCGAGCGGCGCGGCTGCGCAGGTAGTCGAGGCACTGATTGGCGGCCAGCCGATAGAGCCAGGTGCCGAGGGCCGATTCGCCGCGGAAGCTCTCGAGCTTGCGGTGCGCCGAGAGAAAAATTTCCTGCAGCAGGTCTTCCGCGTCGGCGGCATTGCCCAGCATCCGGAGCGCCAGGCTGTAGAGCTTGCCGGCGTGCGCGGTGTAGAGCTCCTCGAAGGCCACCAGATCGCCGGCGCGGCAGCGGGCCACGAGCGCGGCATCGGCCACCCGGCTGCCCGCGCCTGTTTCCTTAGACGGCGCCATGCGCCTCCGCGTTGCCCGCCGAGGTCCTCTCTGCGCCGCTCATCGCCATCTGACTATCTAACGAGCGCGGGTCTGCTTATGTTTCCCACCGGCGCGCCTGACCGGTTCGGCCGGGACCGCGGGCCACCGCCGCGCGGCGAAGTCGCGGATGGCCGTCCGACCGACGATCGCCCCCTCCGCCCGCAGCAGCGCGCGCTTCATTTCCAGGTTGCCGCCGAAGCCTCCGAGCCGGCCGCCGGCCGCCACCACGCGGTGGCAGGGGACGTCCGGGCTGCCGCACTTGCGCATCACCGTCCCGACCGCCCGGGCGGCGCCCGGGCGCCCGGCCACGCGCGCGACATCCCCGTAAGTCGCCATCCGCCCCGCCGGTATCCGGCGCACGACCGCGAGAACGCGGTGGGAAAAGGGGGACATCGGTCTTAGAAGACCACCCTAACCCCAACCAGCCCCTCGACGCCGCTGGCGTGGATTGTCAGAGCAGGGCCGCTGGCAGCGGGCAGGTGGACGGTCGCGCTCGAGTAGCGAACCAGCGCGCCGGCGCCGAGCGTGCGGGTGAACATCCAGCGGACGTCGGCCGCGGCGTGGGCGCCGGTGGCGGAGGCGCTGGCGCGGGTGGTGACGACGCTCCGGTAGGTCACCGCGTCAAAGGGGTAGGTCTCGTCGTAGTTGACCGCGGTCACGAGATCCTGCCGGACCCGGGCCAGCGTCGGGCCCGCGGCCAGCGTCAGCGTCAGCGTCCGGCTCACCGGGAGGGCGTACTGCAACTGCAGATGGACGGCGGTCTCGGCCCGGGTGAGGCCCGGCGCCGAGCCGCCGAGGGGCCGCGGCTGGCTGAAGAGCAGCGGATGGGGGATCTGTCCGTCGAGCGACGCCGCACCGCTTCGCGTCGCGTTCGACACCGCAAACCCGACGCCGAGCATCTTCCATACCCGGAAGCCGGCGCCGCCGTTCACTACCGTCGCGGTCGTGGACGGATAGCGGATATCGACGGTCGCGGTTTCCACGTTGGTCTCGAAGGTCAGGCGATCCGACACCGCGGGGCCGGCGCTTCGCGCGCCGCCGGAGAAATCGACCACGACGCGGCCGGCGCGCG
>JAYTEJ010000159.1:0-27594 GCA_043735365.1 Acidobacteriota bacterium | reverse complement strand
CTCTGTGGGCCTGAAGCGGCGCTGCTTGTTGCCGCCGCGGGAGCGCTGACGCCGCGCCTGCGTTCCTCGGGCCTGCCACCGTCGCCAGCCCGCCTGCTTCTCGAAACCGGCGTCCTGCTGGTGGCGGCGGCAGCCGCCGGGCTCGTCCACCGGACGCTCGGCGGGACCACCGGCAGCTTCGCGTGGCCGTGGCAGGGAGGACCGATCGTCGCGGCGGTCTTCGCCTATCTCCTGGCGGAGGTCGCGCTCGTGGAGCTGGTGGTGCCGCTGGTGAGGCGGCGGCCCCTCAACCGGGGGTGGTGGAAGGCGCTGCTCCGGGGAGGTCCGCTCTACCTGCTCGGCGCCAGCGTTGCGGTCGGGCTGGTGGAGCTCATCGCCTATCGGGCCGCGGCGATTGTTCCGGTGGCGGCGTTGTCGCTGTCCTGCGCCTACGTGATGTATGCCGATTACGCCCGCCGCCTCGAAGAGGACCAGTGCCGCCATGAAATCCTCGAGGCGATCGACCAGGGCATCTGTGTGATCGGCCAGGACGGCCGGATCGAGCGCTGGGACGACGCGCTCGCGCGCCTCCTCAGCTGCCCGCGGGACGGCGCGCTCGGGCGGCCGCTGATTGCGGCGGTCCCGGCGCTCGGCGACACCGAGCTGCCGCGCGCGATTAAACAGGTGCTGGCCGACCACACCGCCAGGACCGTCGCCGCCATCCGCCTGCTGACCGCAACCGATTCCCGCATGCTGCAGGTGAAGATCGTGCCGATCGCCGAAGGCCTGTCGCTGGTCTGGCACGACGTCACCGAGCGCGTGCACGCCGAGCAGGAGCTGCGGCGGACGGGGGAGCGGCTGGCGCTCGCGGCCGAGGGGGCCAACGACGGCCTGTGGCAGTGGGATCTCCGCACCCGCGAGTTCTACGTCTCCGCCCGCTGGTGGGAGATGATGGGCCTGCCGCCCAGCCCCGGCCCCGGCAGCCCCGAAGCCTGGTTCGAGCGCGTCCATCCAGACGACGTCGCCAATCTCAGGCAGACCATCGAGGCCCACCTCTCGGGGCAGTCGGCGGTCTTCCAGCACCAGCACCGCATCCGCCACGAGGACGGCACCTACCGCCGCTTTCTCTGCCGCGGGCTGGCGTCGAAGGGACGAGGCGCGCGCCGCGACCGCATCGCCGGCTCGCTGACCGACACCACCGAGCACACCATCGCCCAGGAACGGCTCCGCAACGTCGGCGTCGTCGACTCGCTGACCGGGCTGTTCAACCGCGAGGTCTTCGTGGAGGGACTGGGGCGCCGGCTGGACGACGTCAAGGCCCACCGCCTGTCGAGCGGGTTCGCGGTGCTCTATCTCGATCTCGATCGCTTCAAGGTGGTCAACGACAGCCTCGGCCACCTGGTCGGCGACGAGCTGCTGGTCGCGGTGTCGCGCCGGCTCGAGGCCTGCCTGCGTCCGGGTGACGCGCTGGCGCGGCTGGGCGGCGACGAGTTTGCTATTCTCCTCAACGGGTTGGTGGACGACTCGCAGGCCAACGCCATCGCCTTCCGCATCCAGGAATCGCTGAGCGCGCCGTTCTCGGTCGTCGGGCGGGAAGTGTTCACGTCCGCGAGCATCGGCATCGCCTTCGGGCCCGCCCACTACGCCAACCCGGACGAGATCATGCGCGACGCCGACACCGCGATGTACCACGCCAAGTCACGCGGCAAGGCGCGGCACGAAGTCTACGACGAGGTCATGCACGCCCGCGTGCGCGATCGCCTCAGCCTCGAGACCGACCTCCGCCGCGCGGTCACCGCGCACGACTTCGAGGTCCACTATCAGCCGATCGTGGCGCTGACCACCGGGATGTGCATCGGCTTCGAGTCGCTGGTCCGCTGGAAGCGCAACGGCGAGCCGGTCTCGCCGGTGACGTTCATTCCGATCTGCGAGGAGCTGGGGCTGATCGCGCCGCTCGGCACGTGGGTGATGCAGCAGGCCTGCCAGACGTTCGCCGACTGGCAGCGGCGGTTTCCCGAGGCCGGGCTGGACTGCATCACCGTCAACGTCTCGAGCCGGCAGCTGATGCAGCAGAACTTCCTGCGGCTGGTCAAGGAAACGGTCCAGGCGTCCGGGTTGAAGACCGCCGACCTGCGCGTCGAGATCACCGAGACCGCCCTGATGGATAGTCCGAGCGAGGCCGCGGAAGTGCTCCGCGGCCTGCGCGATTACGGCGTGCGGGTCTATCTGGATGATTTCGGGACCGGCTTTTCGTCCCTCAGCCACCTCCACAAGCTGCCGGTGGACGCGCTCAAGATCGACCGCTCGTTCGTCAACAGCCTGCTCGTGCCCAATCGTCCGGCGATCGTCGAAAGCATTCTGGCGCTGGCGCGGACGCTCAAGACCAGCGTCGTTGCCGAAGGGATCGAGACGGTCGAACAGGCGCGCGAGCTGGAACGGCTCGGCTGTACCCACGCGCAGGGCTTCCTGTTCTCGCGCCCGGTGTCGGCGGCCGCGGTCGAGCAGCTGCTGATCGCCCATCGTCCGCTCGGCCCCAAGGGGGAAGTGGCCGCGCCGGCGCAGACCGTCAGCGCGCCGTCGCCTGAAGCGGTCGCCTGACCGGCGAACGTCACCCCCGCCCTCGCGGCGTTACCGCCGCCACCCCTGTCGTCATCACCGGCCCGGCGCGGGGATTGTGATGATGTTGTTGAAGGTCGATGCGAGACGATAAGCTGTCGGCGGCATGACATCACGGCCGGGTGAGGAGCGGAGCGATGCGGCGGCCGCGGCAGCGCCGCTCTTCACCCTCCTGCAGGTCGGGCAGGAGCGCGGCGGCACGGTCATCCTGCGCGACCTTTCGGTGGACCTGCCGCGCACCAGCATCACCGCCCTCGTCGGCCCCTCCGGCGCCGGCAAGACGTCGCTGCTGCGTCTGCTGAACCGCCTCGACGACCCGGTCAGCGGGCAGGTGTCGTTCGATGGCCAGCCGATCGCCGGCTACTCCGTCGCCGCACTCCGCAGGCGGGTCGGGTTCGTGTTTCAGACGACGGCGATGTTTCCAGGGACGGTGGCTGACAACCTGCAGATCGCGGTCGAACTCGGATCGGCGGCGGCAGCCGCGGCGCCGGACGTGGCGGGGGTGCTCGAGGGCGTCGGCCTCGGCGCCGGCTACGCCGGGCGCATCGCCGCGAAGCTCTCCGGCGGCGAACAGCAGCGGGTCGGCATCGCCCGGGCGCTGATGACCCGCCCCGAGGTGCTGCTGCTCGACGAGCCGACCTCGTCGCTCGATCCGGAAGTTGCGATCCTGCTGCTCGCCACCGTCACGCGGCTGTCGAGGGATCAGGGCCTGGCGGTCATCATGGTGACGCATCGCCTGAGCGAAGCCCGTCACACGAGCAGCTACACCGTCATGCTGGAGGCCGGGGGACTGGTCGAGGCGGGGCCGACGGCACAGCTCTTCAGCGCGCCCCGGACCGAGCGGGCGCGTGCCTACCTGGCGACGGCCGATTGAACGAGGCCGCGACGATGACCCTTCTGCTTCTTCAGGTCCACGACATGGCGGCTGGCGCCGCGGCTGCTCCCACGCTCGAAGTCACGTGGCCCGACCTCTGGCTCGCCGCGCTACTCGTCGTCGTGGCGGTCGCCATCTCCCGATGGCAGCGGCTTGGCCTCGAGCGCGGCTTCCTCGTCGGCGGGATCCGGGCCGTGGTCCAGCTGCTCGGCGTCGGCTACGTGCTCGTCTACCTGTTTGCGACGAAGCGCTGGTGGCTGGTGCTGCTGGCGCTCTTGGTCATGCTCGGCGCCGCCACCGCGACCGCGACGCGACGCCGCGGCTCCTCGTCGGTCGTCCGCGAACGCCGGCGGCTCTGGAACATCAGCGGCACCGGGATGCTGCTGAGCTCGGGTTTGACGCTCGCCTACGTCACCCACGTGGTGCTCCAGGTGCGCCCCTGGTACGAGCCGCGCTACCTCATTCCCCTGTTCGGCATGATCGTCGGCAACGCCATGAACGGCGCGGCGCTGACCATCGAGCGCCTGGCCAGCGAGATGGACTCGCAGCGCGCTACCGTCGAGGCGTATCTCGCGCTCGGGGCGACGCCGGCGAGGGCCTCCGCCGAGCCGGTCCGGCGCGCCCTGACGGCGGCGCTGATTCCCGCCGTCAACGGTCTGATGGTGGTCGGCCTTGTCCAGCTGCCGGGGATGATGACCGGCCAGATTCTCGCGGGCCAGTCGCCGTTGCTGGCCGTGCGTTACCAGGTCCTGGTGGCCTTCATGCTCACCGGGGCGACGGCCATGACCTCGGTGATTGTCGCGCTCTGGTATCGCCGGACCTTCTTCACCGCCGCCTCCCAGTTGGCGGTTCGCGTGCCGGTGTAACACCGGGCGAGCGCGGACCGGCCATCGGCCATCAACCAGCTGCGCGGACCCACGATACGCGCCGGCGCCGATCCACGTAAGAACCTGCCGTGCTCATGTCGTGCTCATGGCACCCGGGCCGCCACGATCGGGACGTGCCAGACGCCGTAGCCGTCAGGATCGTGGAGCGTCTCGATCATCTCGTCGAAATGCGCGACGAACCGGTCGCGCGGCATCCGCGTCTGTGCCGGGACGGCGTCGGCATACCCGTCCCGCCACGCGGTCAGGATGGCGGCGAACGTCTCCCGCGGCACCCGCAGCGGATCGACGACGATGTAGTCGACGGTGATGTCGGAGAGGCCGAGCCGGCGCAGGATGCCGTAAGTCATGCGGCCGATGCGCATCTCGGTGCCGAGTGCCTCGCCGAAGCGGCGCGGCCCCTCGTTCCAGAAGTCGTCGGGGTCGAGGCGGCGCGGCTCGAAATGGAGCATGAGGTAGTCCTCCACCAGGAGGTGCAGCCATCCGCCGGGCCGGACGACGCGGCGCAGCTCGGCAATCGCGCGATCGGCGTCGGGAATCGCCTGCAGGACGTGACGGCAGACGACCAGGTCGAACGACCGGTCCGGGAGCCCGAGGTCGAAGACGCTGCGGTTCTCGAAGCGGACCCGATCGCCGGGCGCTCCGCACCGCGCCCGCGCCAGCGCGAGGTGGCTGTCGATGATGTCCACGCCCAGCACCTGCGCGGCGGGGAGCAGCTGTGCGAGGCGGCAGGAGATCTCGCCGGTGCCGCAGCCGGCGTCGAGGACGTCCGCCCGGTCCGGCAGCGCGTAGCGCTGGAACAGCGGCGCCTCCTGCGGCCAGATCGCCTCGGCCTGCGCGGCAAGATTGCGGACCATGGACTCGTCCGCCATTTCCCTGCCCTGTGGATTGAGGTCGACCATCGCCCATCAGCCTCCCGCCAGCCAGTGTAAACGCACTGGCCGGACTGGGTCCGCAATTCTCCTGATCGTGAGGCCGATGCGGACGAGCGCCGTATCGCCGGCGTGCCCGGAAGAGCCGCGGGCGTCCGCGGCGGAACAGGGACTAGCCTGGCCTGGCTAGTCGTTGAAGAAGAAAGTGCCGCCGGCGCCGCCGAAGCGCGGATTGACGATGTTGTTGAAGATCGAGCCGAAGGAGTAGGAGATGCCGAAGTTGACATAGTACTGATAGCCGGTCGCCAGCTGGCGCTGGCGCACCAGGATCTCTTCGACCGACGCCGTCCCGCGCGGGAGGTAAATCTGATCGCGGGTTCTCGACAGCTGGGTGAAGACGTTGAAGGAGAAGCCCTTGAACAGCCGCACGCTGGTGGCGCCAAACGCCGAGAGGCTGTACTTGTGCGGATCGTTCAGGAACTGCGACAGATCGACGGAGCCCGAGGCCGTTCCCCACGGCTGCCGCAGGCTCAGCGAGGTTGTCACCTTGTGGTCGAACAGCTGCTCCTTCCGCTTGCCAAAGATGGTCTCCTGGCGGTAGTTGAGCGCGTCGAAACCGAGCGTGTACTGGAGCGTCAGCATGCGCCGGGTGGATTGCGCGTAGGGGAAGAAGTTGTATTCCACGCCCGGGGCGACCCGGAGTCGGAAGTCGTAGTTGAGGAACGTCGACGACGAGACGTTGCCGACGAGCCCGGTGGACCAGTGCTGCGTCAGGCTCTTGACGGCCAGGCCGCTGCCATTGGATCCCTTCGACACCGACTTGAAGGTGTCGGTGTCGCTCAGCCTGAAGCTGTTCTCGCGATAGTTGGTCGACGCGGAAAAATCCAGCCGCCACGCATCGGTGGTGCGGTTCGCCGACATCGAGCCGCGCAGCGAGCGGTTACGGCTCGACTGCTCACCGTTGAAGGAGCCGCCGACGTTGGTGCGGAATACCCAGAAATTCCAGGGATCCTTGCTGGCCACCGGCTTCGCCCCCGCTCCATCGTCCGGCGCGAGCGTGACCTTCAGCCGCTTGCCGGCTGGGGATTCGGAGACGTAGCGGACCAGGCCCTGCTTGATCAGCTCCGACATGCCCTTCCGCTTCTCGTCCGAGGTCGCCGTGCGCGGCGCGAAGTACCGGAGTACCTGCTCGACGCCGGCAAAGCCGCCGAGGCCGATGAATTTCAGCGTGTACTCCGTGCCGCCCCCGCCGGTGTCCTGGGTTGTCACCAGCAGGTGGACGTCGGCATCCCGCCGGTCGCGCATGTAGTCCACGTAGGTGATCTCGCGCTTGAGGAAGGCCTCGTCGCAGAAATAGCTGCAGTCCAGGAAGATGCGGACGGGGCCGGTCCTGGCTGGCTGGCCCGGCGGTTGCGCGGCCGCCGCCGCGGCGAAAAGCGTTCCGAGGGCGAGCCCGAGGCAGAGCAAACGCGTCAGTCGGTCCATGCGGCCATTAGACACCGCCGCGCGACGAATGGTTGGGATGCTTGCGGGCGTTTGATTGCCGCTGGCATTTTCAGCGCTGGAGCTGGCGCCGGATGGCGGCGGCGACGCGGACGGCGTTGGGCGGATCGAGGTTGCCAGTGACGACGATGGTCCAGGTGCCGTCGGCTTCGAGCGCGGCATTGGCGCCGGGAGCGCCGCCGGCGATGCCGATGGCCCCCTTGGCGCGAGGCGCGGTGGCGGGCGGGCCGTCGAAGAACCAGCCGGTCATTTTAGCGTCGAGCAGGCGTCCGCCGCGCAAAGCGTTGTCGAACGCCAGCAGGTCCGCGGCGCGGGCGTAAGCGCCACCGGCGGCGCTGCCGTGCCGGCCGTGCATGGCGGCGTTGCTCGACAGCGTCCCGTTCGCCGGCCCCAGCCGGGTATAGCCGGGCGCGACCTGCGAATCGTCGTAGGCCGCGAAGCCCGCGCCGGCCATGCCGGCGGGCGTGAACACGTGTTCGGCCACGTAGCGTTCGTAGGGTTCGCCGCTGACCCGGGCGATGATCTCGCCAAGGACGATGTAGCAGCCGTTGCAGTAACGGTTCTCCGCGCCTGGCGCGAATAGCGGCGGCTCGGTCGAGACCAGGCGGTAGTAGTCGCTGTTGGACTGAAACCGATCCTTGGGCGCGGCATCGAACGCCGGCCCGAAGAAATCGGCGATGCCGGCGGTGTGGTTGAGCAGTTGATCGATGGTAGCGGTCGCCGACCGCGCGTTCGGGTACCCCGGCAGCTTCGAGGCGATGGTATCCGACAGCGACAGCTTGCCCTGGGTGATGAGCTGACCGATCGCCACCTTGGTGAAGACCTTACCGATCGACGCGATGTTGAAGCGGTGCTCGAGCGTGATCGGCGTATGGCGCTCGCGATCGGCGGGGCCATAGCCCTTCTCGAACAGCCGCGTGCCGTCCTTCGCCACCAGCACGACGCCGGCGAACTCGTCGCGTCCGCTCAGCTCGGAGAGGTAGCCGTCGAGAGCGGGCGTCAGCGCCGCCGACGTCATCTCCGGGTTGATCGGCGGCGGAGGGAGCGGGGCAGGCCCGCCGCGGTCTCCGCCTGGGCTGCCGGCCTGGAGTTCCAGGCCGGCAATCCTGAACGGCGCGGCCGGTTCGAGCGTCAGCACGAGCGTCAGGGTCCCTCCGTTCGACCCGGCGGCCCGGATCGTCAACGTGCCGGGGGCCTCCGTGTCCACGGTCTGGATCTTGAGCTCCCCGAAGTCGGAATGAACGCGAGCCGCCATGCTGCGGCGCTCGTCGGCGGTGCGTGCCGCGAGCAGGGCCGGGGCGAAGTGCGCCTGCGCCATGGCCTCATAGTCGTCCGGCGAGCCGCTCGAGAGCGCAGCGATCAGCGCATCGATATGCTCGCGCGCGCGCGGATCCGGCTGCCCGCCGGCGAATGAGGCGATCAGGGCGACAGCGATCCATGTCGTCAGGCGTGCCATGGACGAACGCTAGCATGGAACCGGACCGGCCGGCCGTTGATCGGCGTTCGCCGGGCTCCGCCGCCTCCCGCGGCGCCCGTCTCGTCGCCGAACCGGGCCGCCTGCTGACGTCGCCGGCCAGGGGCCAGTCGATTCCGTACTTCATGCTGCCGACGATCGGCTGGCGCGACACGCTGCCGGGCTTTGCGGACTCGGACTCCCTACGATGTCGGGCACACCGCGTGGGCCACGAACGTCCAGTAGCGTGACAGCGCGCTCGCCACTTCCTGCAGGCCGCACCTGCGCTCCGGCGGCCAGCCGGTGCGGAGGACGCGGGCGATGTCGCTGATCACCGAGGTGTTGTCGCCGTAATACGAATGCCCCAGCAGGCTGGTGTCGAGCGCCGAGACGTCGATGCTGTCCAGCCCCGGCACGACGACGATGTCGGGGCGGACGTCACCGGCCCGCTGGTAGCCCTGAAATCGCTTCGACAGCGCCAGTGCCTCGTCGTTCGCGGAGGCGTAAAGCGTCGTCCGCTCGCCGACCGTGCGGACGCTCTGCGCCAGCAGCCGGAAGGAGTCGGCGTCGACGTCGGGAGCGGTCAGTACGATCTGCCGGAATCGAGGCCGCGGCGTGTTGCGCGGTTCGGTGGCCAGCGTCTTCAGCGCCTGCATCAACGGCCAGTTACCGCGGCTGTGGGCGATAACGTGGACGTAGCTCGCGCCCGACTTCTCGGCGACGTCCTCCAGGAACCAGTGGAGATGGTCGATGGTCCACTCCGAGTTGTTGGCGTCGGTCGGATACCCCGTGGGAGTGCCGAGCGACGGCCAGCTGTAGAGAATCGGCGCGCCGTCGAAGCCGAGGTCGTAGGCCATCTGCGCGGTGCGGTAGACCGCCGACTCGAAGCTGACGTTGAAGCCGTGCACGAACACGAACGCTTCCTTGCGTTCGGACCGGTTGACCACGTCCCGCACGCCGTCGTAGAACTCGCCGTAGCCCTGTTCGACGCCGCGGACGATGATGAAGTGTCTGGCTGGATCCTCGCGCCAGAACGTCCAGATCGTCGGCCGCTCGACCTGCCCCTCCTGGTGATCCCGCGGCACCGAGACGTCCATCCGCCCCAGGTGCAGCTGCCTGGTAGGCTCGCGTTTGCCGCCGTACGCCAGTGGCGTGTAGGTCACCCGGTTGCGGTCGGTGGCATAGAACACCGGGACGACGGCGTGGTTGGCGTCAGGTTGGGCCGCGGCCGTCGTCGGCGGAGGTGGTGCCGGCGGTGGCGGCGGCGGGGCCGGTGCCGCGCGTGCCAGGCCGATAGCGCGCACGTCGGCGCGATATTCCCCAAACGCCACGATGCTGCTCGTCGTCCCCGCTGCCAGAGTTGCGACGGCGTCGGGCACGCCCGCCAGCGACAACCGGACGGCGAACGCGCCCTCCGAGAGATCGACGATGTCGAGGCTGAACTGACCGTCGGCGGTGGTGACGGCGGAGCGCACGGCCTCGCCGTTTCTCAGCAGCGTCACGGTGATGCCGGCGACCGGCGTACCGGCAGCGTCGGTGACCTGGCCCCGGACGGCGCGGCGCTGGGCCGACAGCGGCGCCGGTGCGCCGAAAAGGAGGCAGAGGACGACGAGAGGCAGACCCGACCAGAGGCGGCGAACCATGGCACGACCTCCTGTGTTAAGCCAGTCCGAGCGGCTCGAGACCACGGGGGAGACGTGCACGAAGCTTGAAACCAAATCGGCCGCGGGTCAATCGCAAACCTGCGCCCGGCGGTTGCCGGATCTCGTTGGTGGATCCGGCCCTCCTACCGGCCCAGAGCCGACAGCAGGAAATAGATGATGATCGCCAGAAAAATCCCGCCGCCGAACAGTTTGGCGAGAGCGTACGAGCCCAGCATCTTGAACAGTGGGCCTCCATCGCCCTTGGCCGCGCGCTGCAGCGCCTCCGCGCAGAATGCGATCGGGAGGGGAAGGGCGTGCAGGCCGATGCGCTTCTGCCGTTCCTCACCGACAGCGGTGAGTTGCCTTCATACCGGGTCGTGGCGGGCCAGCTCGGGCTGAACGAGGGTGCTGTCAAGGTCGCAGTCCACAGGCTGCGGCGGCGCTTCGGTGCGATCCTGCGGCTCGAGATCGGCGAGACGGTCGCGGCCTCGAACGACATCGATGCGGAAATGCGCGAGCTCCTTCGCGCCGTCTCGACGTGAGGGAGGTGCTGTGGGCTGCGGCCGTCATCCACTAGCTGCCGCCGCCGGCGGACACTGTCCCGCGTGCCTGCTCGAGGAGGCGCTGGCCACGGAAGGCGGCGCCCTCTCGAATCAGGCGCCTGCAACGACCCTGTCGCAGGAACCTGGAACCGGGCGGTTCACGGTTCTGCTGCCGCTCGGCGAAAGCCGGCTGGCGTCCATCTTCCTGGTGCGCGCACACGACGGGGCCTCGCGGCTGCTGCGCTTGAAGACCTGGCGGCTGCCCGCTCCGCCGGACTTCCTCGTGCGGTTTCAGGAAATGCGCGCGCGCCTCGACGGCTGGGCCGACCGGCAGGTCGACCGTCCCATCGCCGCTTTCGTCGATGCGGACGGGCGTCCGTGCTGAGCGAATTCAGGCGTGGCATTCCGATCATGAAGGCCGTGGAATCCGGAAATCTCGACCGCGAGGCCGCACTCGCACGTCTCGCGTCTGTGATCGAGCTGATGCGCCGCGCGCATGGGCGTGACCTGGTCCACGGGTCGATCGGCGCCGGCAACGTGATGGTGCAGACCGGTTCATCATCCTGCTGGTTGCTGGATTTCGGTCACGCGTCGCTGATGACGCCGGCCGGCGATGACGGTCCGCTTCCAGCCGCGGACATTGCCGGGCTCGCCGACCTGTCACGGCGGCTACGCGAAGGGCCCCTGCGCCCCGGCGCGCCTCCCGTGTAACCTCCGGCGAGCCTTCCTGTAGTACCTCACGAACGCAGCCACCGCTGCTTCTGACTAGCTAGAGGAGGGCTCACATGAGAGTTCGAACCACCGCGGCCGCCGCCATCGCCGCCGCATTCGCCATCACGGCAGCCGCAGTTCCGGCCGCGGCACAGACGTCTTTCAATCGCATCGTCGTGTTTGGCACCAGCTTGTCCGACTCCGGCAATGCGTTCGCCCTGAGGGGAGAATCGAATACCCCGCCCGACTACCTGGTCGATCCCTTCCTCGTTCCCAGCGCGCCGTACGCCAGGGGCGGACACCATTTCAGCAACGGAGCGACGTGGGGCGAGCAGTTTGCGCAATCGCGGGGTGTGGCGGGCAGCACCCGGCCCGCACTGCTGCAACCGCATTCGGTGGCGAGCAACTACGCAGTGGGCGCCGCCCGAGCATATGAAGACGGTGTCAACTTCAATCTGTCGGCTCAGGTCGAGGCGTTTCTCCAGGAGTCCGGCGGGGTCGCGCCGGCGGGCGCCCTCTACGCCATCGAAATGGGCGGCAATGACATCCGTGATGCGCTCGTAGCGTATGCGTCCGGTGATCCCGCGAAGGCCTCCCTGATACTCCAGGGCGCGAACATTGCGATTGCGTCGAATATCGCGACGCTCTACGGCGCCGGTGCGAGAACGTTCCTGCTGTGGCGGGCGCCCAACGTCGCCGTGACGCCGGCGATACGCAGCCTCGGCGCCGGCGCGGTGGCGCTGGGTACGGGATTGACGCAAGGGTTCAACGCAGGTCTGGACCATGTCGCCTCTCAGCTTTCACAATATCCAGGGATCAAAATCGTCCGGCTCGATGCATACCGGCTGCTGAACGATCTCGTGGCGCGTCCGGCGGCCTTTGGCTTGACGGATGTGACGTCGGCCTGTATCACGCCTGGCATTGCGCCGTTCACGTGCGACAGTCCGGACGAATTCCTGTTCTGGGACGGCATCCACCCCAGCAAGGCGGTGCACGCCATCATCGCGGCGGAGGCAGCGGCCGCACTGGGACGCTGAGCGTGGGAGGCCGGCGAGAGGCCTTTCTCTCGTCGGCCCGCGCTGGTTCGGAAAGGTCGCGCCTTGAGACTTGTGAGGTTCTCTGTAACCTCGGAAAAGTTGTCCTGAAGTACATGGTTGGGAGGAACGGAATGATCAGAATGGCCGCTCGGCACCTGCTCTTCGCCGTCGCGAGTTGTCTTGGCGCCGGCCAGTCATGGGCGCAGGTCGTGGCCCCTCCAAGCAGTGGGCTCGTCAAGCTCGGTCAGACGGTCGACATCATCGACGATCAGGGACGCGAGACACACGGGAAGGTGAAACTAGTGACGCTGAAGTCGATCAGTCTCGATCGTGACGGCCTGGTCACACAGATCCCCGTCGAGCACATCACGCAGATCGCGCGGCCGAAGGACGGACTGGCCAATGGCGCGTGGATTGGGTTTGGCGTCGGCGCCGGCCTCGGATTCCTCAGCTCGGTTAGCAGTTCGGGGAATTGCGGCGGCTACGTGTGTTTAGAGGGGCCTCGGTGGGTCCTCGTGAGCACGCTCGTCATGGGTGCCGTCGGGACGGGCATCGGCGTCGGGGTGGACGCATTGATCCACCGCGAACGTGTCCTCTACCGGAAGGCTTCAGGGCCCCAAACGCGCGTCGCCCCCCTCGTCGGTCCGGACCGCGTCGGCGGGGCCGTGGCCGTGTCCTGGTAGCTGGCACCGGCACGAGGTCCTTGAGCGTGACCCTTCGATCCGGACGAGGTCTTTCAGAGTGGCTGGCACCGGCACTACCGGCGGATGGGTGGAGTGGCCTGATGCCTATCGTGCGCGTTCTTGTGGCGGTCGTCACCTCGCTGTCGCTGCTGGTTATCCCCGGGCGCGCGGATGGATCCCCGCTTTCACGCGCCCGCACGCGCGACGGCTACGCCCTGGCCTACGACCTTCAGTTCGCCGCCTGCCTCGCCATGCTCGAGAAGGCGGCGGAGGCCGATTCGCTCGACCCTGGTCCCCAGCGGGCGATCGCGGCGGTGACGTGGATGGAGATGCTGTTCGCGCAGGGCGTGGCGACGCTCTTGATGGTCATCGACAATCGTGAAGGCCGTCCCGCCGACGCCGTCAGGCGGCTCGAATACCTCCGACGTCAGCACCCGGGCAATCGTCTGTTGACGCTGAATCACGGCGCCGCGGCCCTGGCCGCGACGCAGCCGCTCGAAGCCGTGCGAGTGTTGTCGGAAGGCCTGACGAATCATGCCAGCAATGAGCCGCCCCCCGTGCTCGGTGAGACCGCGCTCTGGCTCGCGCATCGAGGCTCAGCCCTGGCGCGGCTGCATCGGACCGACGAGGCCGTCCTCGACCTGAGGCGAGGGCTGTCGTCCGATCCGCGGGACTGGGTGACACCGCGCTGGGATTCGCCGAGCGCAGCGGCGATTCCGCGGTGGTCAGGGACGTGAAACAGAAGGCAAGTGCCCTGGCGTGGTCGCTGCGGGGGAAGTAAGGCCGGAGCCGGCGCTCGGGCCCCGCGAGCCCTCATCTGCAGTCTGGCGTCACGCCGTCACGGATGATAGCCGTGCTGCTGCGGCGCGGCAAAATGTCCCGGCTGTGTCGGAGCCAGTCCGATGAGAAGGTTCAGGGCCCGTCAGCGCAGCCAGGCGCGCATCGCCTCCTTGTCGATCGTTTCAACGACGGCGCGATTGGCGCGGCACCCGGCCGCACGGTTCGTCCAGCAACCTGTGCATTACACTGACTCAGGTGTACAGCCAGGCAGAACAGGTGGTCAAGCGCTGCTTGGTGCACAGCGTGAGGTTCGTTGCGAACGCTCTCGCCCTGCACCGGGGAGTCCCGTGCGATGCGCGTTCGTGAGGCCGCCGGAATTCTGGCTCTAGGCGTGGTCGGAGCGTTGTACGTCTCGAGTGGGCTCGTTGGCTTGGCCTACGCCCTGGTGTTCTCGGCGGCGGTCGCCCCGGGGATCCCCCTTGGAATCGTGCTCTTCGGGCGACACCATCCTGCCGCGTGGGTGGGAGGGTCTCTCATCGGTTACGGACTGACCCAGCTCACGCTCTGGTTCGTCATTGTCACCGGCCACGCCAGCGCGTTCGCCTTCGTGCTGGCATGGTCGGGCGTGTGCGTGGCGGCACTCCTGACGAGCCGGTCGATCGCTGACGCTCCCGTGATCCCGGTCGGCGCGTGGAAGGCGGCCGACACTCGCGCGATGTTGTTGGTGCTCCTTCTCGTTCCGGTATTGATGGGCCTCACCTACCGGAATCTGGGACGCGAAGAAAACGGTAACCGCTACTACCGCGCGTATTTCACGGCCGATTTCCTCTGGCACAGTGCGCTCGCCTACGAGCTCGGCAAGTTCTCGATGCCGCCGCGCAATCCAGCGGCTGCCGACCCACAGCCGTCAGGACCTGCCTGATCCACCAACGTCAGTGCGGTGTAGGCCATCATCGATGACGGCGATCGCCCTGCCGTGGGCGCGCGTCTCGGCCATGGCAGCGCGAACCCGTGCATCGATCGCCCCAGCACCGGGAAGTCCGTGAAGGCAGACAAGCGCCGTGCTGCTGCTCATGAGCAGCAGCACAAGGTTACCGGGCCGATCTTTTCATCCGTGTTCCTGCGCGTCGGCGGGAAGGGCGGTTACTTGATTGCGACGATGATGAAATCGACCGGTTTGCCGCTCGTGTTCTTGGAGGCGTGCGGCACGTTGCGGCCGATGTACTGGACGTCTCCGCGCGCCCACGTCGTCTTCGGCGCCTTGCCGTCGATCGAGAGGGACATCTGTATCGGCGCGAGCGCGACCACGACCTGGGCGTAGTCGTGCTTCGATCCGGCCGGCTCCTCGAAGGCCGGATCCGCCGTGGCCTTGTAGGCGGTCGCGTAGGGGCCTTCAGCGGTGCTCTTTGTCGCCATATTGGCGCGGGACGTCGGGAGCGCTGCCGTGCCAGGCTTGGGTGCCTTGAATTCGACCAGCAGCACCTGCATGGGGGCGGCGCCCGCGTTCATCGGGCTGTGTTTGTCCGCCGGCGTGTACAGCGGCTCGCCGGCCGTCATCGAGCGATCTTCCGATTTGCCGTCCGGCGTGGTGAATCGGCCCTTCGAGTCCGTCAGCGGAATGGCAATCGCGTCGGGATGTGAGTGCATGGCTGCCTTCGACCCGGCCGGGTAGTCCACCTTGAGGACCCGGACGGTGTCGTTGTCGAGCACGACCTTGTAGTGATCCGGCGCGACTTTCACCGGGTCCTGCGCGAGAGCGCCCGCCGACCACAACACGACCAGCGAGGCGACCGAGAGAGCTGGGGACACCTTCATCGGAGCAACTCCTTCGCATTCGAGACAACTTGCACAGAGGGACGTGCGAGTATGCGTCCGCCCCACGGTGCCGTCAAGGGCCTCGAGCGTGGGCTCGAGCGTGGGCCTCAGCGTGGGCCTCAACTTGCGCCGGCCATCAGACGTTCGGGAAAGCCGCCGCAGAACGCGCGCTGAAAGTGGTGCTCACGAACGCCGGCCAGACACGGTAGACTCCTCACGTGCGCGGACGGGCGACCAGCCTGCCCGCGCCGCAATCGAAAATCTCCCTGAGGAGGGTGTCATGGCAGCCTGGAGAATCCTGGTCGGCGGTTTCGTTGCCGCCGCGTCCGTCGTCGCCGTGGCCGAGGGCGTCGGTGCCCAGTCGCCGCAGGTCGCCGATGGCAAGCAGAAGTTCGAGGTCTACTGCGCGAGCTGTCACGGTGCAGGCGCCAAAGGAGATGGCCCGTTCAGCAAGACGCTGCGCAAGCGTCCGGCCGATCTCACGCAGCTCGCCAGCAGGAACAAGGGGGAGTTTCCGAAGGAGACGGTCGCCCGGCTGATCGATGGCCGTACGCGTGATGAGGCGCATCGCAAGTCGGACATGCCGGTCTGGGGCGACGTGTTTGCCAAATCGGAGTCCGGCCCGGAGCCTGCAGCCGTCAAGGCGCGGATCGATGCCCTCGTCGAGTATCTCGCGACGATACAGGCGAAGGCGAAGGAGTAGCGCCGTCCGGGCACCGCAGAATTCAGTTGTGCCCGGCCTGCGGCTGAGCCAGACTCGCCCGTTGTGCGCCGGGGCTGACCCGGGCACCGGAACGAAAGGCGGTTTTGTGAGAATCACACGACACTCGCTCGCGGCGGTCGTCGGCTTCGTCCTGCTGGCCGGGGGGCTGGCGCTCGCACAGGCCGGCGACCCGCTTGTCGGCACCTGGAAGCTGAACACCGCGAAGTCGAAGGGCACGGCGTTCAAGAGCGGCACCACCACGGTCGGAAGGACGGCGAGGGCATCAGGATGGCCGTCGACCTTCTCAGTCCGGACGGGACCGCGCACAAGTGGTCCGTCAAGGCGAAGTACGACGGGAAGGACTATCCGGTGACGGGCAACAGCCCCTACGGCGATGCGGTCGCCATTGAACGGGTCGATGCGCGCACCTACCGGTTCACGAGCAAGATGGCCGGAAAAGTCACCGCGACGCAAACCATCGTGATCGCCGCGGATGGCAAGACCCGCACCAACACCTCGAAGGGTACGGATGCCAAAGGGCAACCCCTCGACACCATGGCGTTCTACGACAAGCAGTAGACGACCGGTTTCAGCCGCATGGGCCGGGAGCGCGGGCTCCCGGCCTTCCTGATCGGGATGGCTCTGGTTACAGGGTGCTCGTCCGCTTCGGCTCGAAACGATACGCAGCCAGAGCACGATCCTGGCGAATTGAAGACTCGACGCTAGCCAGCAGCCCTGCCCAGGAAGGCCGCGCCTTCATGGCCGCGACCTCGCTCGGTGAGATCATGACGGCGCTCCATGCTCCATCTCCTCATGTTTCGTCGGACTTGTTGAACGTCGGCAGTACGGTTACGCCGTCATGTTTCCGCCGGACGGACGATGTCGGAGCCGGCTTGCGCGATACCGGAGCCTCGCTGAGTCACCTCTGAGCCATGGTATCCGACCCGTTGAGCCCGTTGCGGCACTTCTTCGCATGGGTCCTGATCAGTCGCGAAGGGTCGCTGCCGGGAGAGAGAATCCCACAGCGGGTGAGGGTGCAGTCGCCGATACCCTCTTCGAAGCGCTGGTGGCTGTCCCGTCGACCGGACGCGTCGGATTCGATCAAGCCTCGACGCTCGGGCAATGCGCGAGATCACGAGATAAGATGTGCAATATTGAACGGAAGACTCTCCCTCGATTCGCCACCGTGCCTGATCTAACCCTAGAGCCGAGCGCAACATCCACCGCGACGTCCGCCAATCCGCAGGTCGTCTGCCGCCACTGCGGTGGGTCGTGCGTCGCCTCGCCTGTCATCTCACCTGAGGGCCGGTTCTGCTGCCTGGGGTGTGAAGCTGTCTTCTCCGTTCTGCAGCGCTGCGGGTTCCAGGGGTTCTACGGGTGTGACGCCGCGCCGGGCGTGTCGCAGAAGTCCAGGGCGGGCCTCGACCCCTCCAGGTTCGCGTGCCTCGACGACCCGGCCATTGCCGCCCGCCTCGTCGAGTTCGACGACGGCTGCATCGCGGTCGCGACGTTCTCGATACCGACGATTCACTGCGCGTCGTGCGTGTGGCTGCTCGAGCAGCTGTGGCGATTCGATCCGGGCACGATACGCAGCGAAGTCGATCTTCAGCGCCGCCTGTTGCGGGTCGAGTACCGCCCCGCCGACACCTCGCCGCGCCGGATCGCCGAACAGCTGGCCGGGCTCGGTTACGAGCCCGCGCTCTCTGCCGAAGACACGCCGGCGTCGGAGCGGCCGGTACGGCGGCGCCTCTATCTGCAGATTGGCGTTGCCGGCTTCGCGTTCGGCAACATCATGCTCTTCAGCATTCCTCGCTACGCCAACGGCGCGCCCCTGGAGCGCGAGTTTCAAACGCTCTTCAACGTCCTGAACGTGGTGCTGGCGTTGCCGGTGCTTCTGTTCAGCGCCTCGGACTACTTCCGCCGGGCATGGCTCGCGGCGCGCCACGCCACGCCCGCGCTCGAGGTGCCGGTGGCGCTCGGGCTGGCGGTGCTGTTCACGCGCAGTGTCGCGGACATCGCGAGTTCGCGTGGCGAAGGCTTCATGGACTCGTTCGCCGGGCTGGTGTTCTTCCTGCTGCTCGGCCGGCTGTTTCAGCAGAAGGTGTTCGACCGCATGACTTTCGACCGCACGTTCCGGTCGTTCCTGCCGCTGTCGGTCCGTGTCGAGCACGATGGGGCGACGACCGTCGTGGCGCTCCAACACCTGCGCTCCGGCGACCGTATCGCGATCCGCCGTGACGAAGTCGTGCCCGCCGACGCCCGCCTGCTGGACAATGAGGGGACGGTCGATTACGGCTTCATCACCGGCGAACAGACGCCGATCGCGCTGCGCTGCGGCGACACGGTTCGTGCGGGAGGGCGCGCCGCGGCGGCGATGCGCCTGTGCGTGCTGCGGAAGGTGTCGCAGAGCCAGCTCGCCCGCCTCTGGAACAATCCGATCTTCGGCACGGCAAAGTCCGGCTGCTTGGCCGACGTCGCCACACGGTTCGGCGCGGGCTTCACGGTCGGCGCGATCGGGCTGGCGATCGGCGGCGCCGTCGCCTGGTGGCCGGATGCCGCCGCCAGCGCAAGCGTCGCGACCGCAGTGTTGATCGTGGCGTGCCCGTGCGCGCTGACGCTGTCAGCCCCGATCACGCTCGGCACCGCGATGGGCGAGTTGGGCCGCCGCGGACTGTATCTGAAGCAGCCGGCGGTCGCCCTCGATCTGAGCCGGGTCGATCTGCTGGTGTTCGACAAGACCGGAACGCTGACCGCCGGCGGCCCGGCCACGGTGGTCGAGAGCCACGGCCTCAGCGGGCACGGCTGGGCGATGGTGCGGCGGCTGGCGCTGGAGTCGGTGCACCCGATCAGCCGCGCCATCGCCGCCAGCCTCCGGCCGCAGGCGGATCCCCTTCCTCGGCCGGCGGACGTTCGCGAGCTGGCCGGGCAGGGCATCAGCGGCAGCGTTGGCGGCGAGCGCGTGGCGATCGGATCGGCGGCCTTCATCATGCCGGCCACGGCGCGCGCCATCGGCGCGGACGATCGGACGTATCTCGCGGCGGGCGACGAGCGCGGGTGGGTGCGGGTCTCGGTTCCGACGCGGCCCGGCGTCGCCCTCGCCGCGGAGATGCTCGGCCGCACCCACGATCTGTGCCTGCTCTCGGGCGATGGCGACCGCGAATGGTTCCGCTGGGCGCGCCTCTTCGGCCCGCGGATGATGTTTCAGCAGTCCCCCGAGGACAAGCTCGCCTTCGTGCAGGCGGCCCAGGCGCGCGGCCGCCATGTGCTGATGGTGGGCGACGGGCTCAACGATGCCGGCGCACTCGCGGCCGCCGATGTCGGCATCGCGGTGTCGGACGAGACCGCCTGCGTGGTGCCCGCGTGCGACGCCATCATCAGCGGCCACCGCCTCGCCGATCTCCCGGCCTTCCTGCGCTACACCAGGCGCGCGCGCCACGTGGTCATGGCCTGCTTCGTCGTCTCAATCGGGTACAACATGATCGGCTTGACCCTGGCCCTTTCCGGCGCCCTGACGCCGCTGGCCTCCGCGATTCTGATGCCGGTGAGCTCGCTCACCATCGTCGCCATCAGCGCCGGCGCGATGCGGTGGTCTGCCCGCGCGATGCTGCCGGCATGAGCGTCATCATCCTGCTGATCGCGGCCGGCGGGGCGGTGGCGGGTGGGTTCCTGTGCGCGTTCGTGTGGGCGGTGCGCGCCGGCCAGTTCGACGATACGTATACCCCGGCCGTTCGCATCCTGCTGGACGAGGCCGGACCTCAGGCGTCTGTCTCGCGCGCGGAAGGTGCTCCCCATGTCGATCGTGCTTCCTGACCTCGGTACCCGGCGCGCCGCTGACGCGCGCGTCGAGACCTTTCACTACGACAATGCGACCGTGCGGCTGTTCGCGATGGCCACGGCCGGCTGGGGCATCGTCGCGTTCCTGGTGGGTGTGCTGATCGCCCTCAAGCTGGTCTTTCCCGAGTTGCTGGGAGGCATTCCCTACCTGTCGTACGGACGGCTGCGGCCGCTGCACACCAACGCGGCGATCTTTGCCTTCGCGGGCAACGCGATCTTCCTGGGCGTGTATTACTCGCTGCAGCGGCTGTGCAAGGCGCGCATGTTCAGCGACCGGCTGAGCGTCATTCACTTCTGGGGCTGGCAGTTCATCATCGTCCTCGCCGCGCTGACGCTGCCGCTCGGTTTCACGACCAGTAAGGAATACGCGGAGCTGGAGTGGCCGATCGACCTGCTGATCACTGCCGTCTGGGTGGTGTTCGGGTGGAACATGCTCGGCACCGTGATCCGGCGGCGCGAGCGCCACATCTACGTGTCGATCTGGTTCTACCTCTCGACCTTCATCACGGTGGCGGTGCTTCACGTGGTCAATTCGCTGGCGCTGCCGGTGACGCTGCTGAAGAGCTACTCGATCTACGCGGGTGTGCAGGACGCGCTGGTGCAATGGTGGTACGGGCACAACGCCGTCGCCTTCTTCCTCACGACCCCGTTCCTCGGCGCCATGTACTACTTCATCCCCAAGGCGGCGAACCGGCCGGTGTTCTCCTACCGGCTGTCGATCGTGCATTTCTGGTCGCTGATCTTTCTCTACATCTGGGCCGGCCCGCATCACCTGCTGTATACGGCGCTGCCGGACTGGGCGCAGTCGCTCGGCACCGTGTTCTCGATCATGCTGATCGCGCCGTCGTGGGGTGGCATGGTCAACGGCCTGCTGACGCTGCGGGGAGCGTGGGACCGCGTCCGCGAAGACCCGGTGCTGAAGTTCATGGTCGTCGGCGTCACCGCCTACGGCATGGCAACGTTCGAAGGGCCGATGCTGTCGCTCAAGAACGTCAACGCCCTGACGCACTACACGGACTACATCATCGCGCACGTCCACATCGGCGCGCTGGCGTGGAACGGCGGGCTGTCGTTCGCCATGCTCTACTACATCGTCCCGCGCATCTACGGCACCAGGCTCTACTCGGACCGCCTCGCGAACGTGCATTTCTGGCTGGCGACGCTGGGCATCCTGTTCTACGCGATTCCGATGTACGTCGCGGGGATCACCCAAAGCCTGATGTGGCAGGAGTTCACGGCCGACGGAGCCCTCCGCTATCCGAATTTTCTCGAGACCGTGGTGCGGCTGCGGCCGATGTACGCGCTGCGCGCCGTGGGCGGGACGCTGTTCATGATCGGCGGGATCGCCGCGGTCTACAACCTCTACCGCACGGCGCGGCAGGGCGTCTTCATCCCGGCGGAGGAGGTCCACGCCGCGCCGATTCAGCCGCGGACTGCTGCGACGCCGTCCGGTTGGCACCGCGCGCTCGAGTCGCGCCCGGTGCTCTTCGCGGCGCTCAGCTTCGCCGCGGTGATGGTCGGCGGCATCGTCGAATTCGTGCCGGCCGCGCTCGTCCGGTCCAACGTCCCGACCATCGCCTCGGTGATGCCATATACGCCGCTCGAGGTCGAAGGGCGCGACTTGTACATCCGCGAGGGGTGCGTCGGTTGCCATTCGCAGATGGTGCGTCCGCTGCGCGCCGAGACCGCCCGTTACGGCGACTACTCGAAGGCCGGCGAGTTCGTCTACGACCATCCCTTCTTGTGGGGATCGAAGCGGACCGGCCCCGACCTGCAGCGCGTCGGCGGCAAGTATCCCGACTCCTGGCATTACCTCCACATGAAGCAACCCACCGCGACCTCGCCGCGATCGATCATGCCCGGCTATCCATGGATGTACGACACGGCCCTCGACACGACACACATCGAGGGCAAGATCATCACCCTCCGCCGGCTCGGGGTGCCGTATCCCGAAGGGTATGAGCGCCGTGCTGAAGGCGACCTGCACGCGCAGGCGGCGGCCATCGCGGACGGCCTGACGCGCGGCGGCCTCGCGGCGGGCAGCGATCGGGAGATCGTGGCGCTGATCGCGTACCTGCAGCGGCTCGGCACCGATATCAGCAAACCGCCCGGCGCGGCGGCCGCTCGCACCGCCGCTGGAGGCCAGTAGATGTACAAAGAGATCCTTCTCGGCATCGCCGGCATCGGCCTGTTTCCCGTCGTCTCGCTGGTGCTGTTCGTCACCGTGTTCAGCCTCATGTTGATCAGGGTGGCGATGATGGACCGCGCCGCCACCGCGCGGCTCGCGGCGCAGCCGCTCGACCATCCGGACGCGCCTTCGATACCGGATACGGGGGGCGGCCGGTGAGCGGCGATGTTCCGGCGCGCCCGAAACGGGACGAACTGCTCGACCACGAGACCGACGGCATCCGGGAATTCGACAACGCGCTGCCGCGCTGGTGGCTCTACGGCTTCTACTTCACGATTCTGTTCGCGGTCGCGTATCTCGTGAACTACCACGTGCTGCCACGGCCGCTCGTGGGCCACGCCGGCATGGTGGCCGAGTACGAAGCGGAGCTCGAGGCGGCATCACGTCTGCATCCGGCGCGTCCCGCGGCGTCAGCCGGCCGCGCCATGGCGGCCCTCACGGATCCGGACAGCCTGGCGAAAGGACGCGCCATCTTCGAGGGACCGGACAACGCGTGCTTTTCATGCCATCGGGCGGATCTCGGCGGGCTGGTCGGCCCGAACCTGACCGACGACTCGTGGCTGCACGGGTGCGCGGTCGCGGACCTGGTCACCGACATCAAGATCGGGTTCCCGCTCAAAGGGATGCTGCCGTACGGCGTCGGCAAGCCGCTGACCGAGGCGCAGCTGTTGCAAGTGGCCAGCTACGTGCTGTCGAAGCGGGGCTCGGCGCCCGTGAGTCCGAAGCCGGCCGAGCCCGAGCGCGACAAGGCCTGCCGCTGAGTCATGTCCAACGCCCTCGAAACTGGAGACACAGAGGCGCACGAGACCTTTCGCAACGAGCTCGGAAGCATCGCCCGCGACGGTCGCCGGAAGTGGATATACGCGCGCCAGCCGGGAGGGCGGCTCTATCGCGCGCGCACCCTGCTGAGCGTGTTCCTGCTCGCGTTCCTCATGCTCGCCCCGTTCGTCACCGTGCACGGACAGCCCCTGATGCTGCTCAACGTGCTCGAGCGGCGCTTCGTGCTGCTCGGCGTGGTCTTCCGCCCGCAGGATTTCTACCTCGTCGTCCTGGTCGCGCTGGCCGCGCTCGTGACACTCGTGCTGTCAACCGTGGTCGTCGGCCGCGTCTGGTGCGGCTGGCTGTGCCCGCAGACCATCTTCATGGAGATGGTGTTCCGGAAGCTCGAGTACTTCGTCGAGGGCTCCGCGGAACAGCAGCTGCGCCGCAATCGCGGACCGTGGACCGTGGACAAGACGCTGCGCAAGACCATCAAGCATGTGGTCTTCCTGGCGCTGTCGTTTCTGATTGCGAATGTCTTCCTCGCGTGGATCGTCGGCGCGGCCCAGCTGAAAGCGATCGTCACCGATCCGCCGTCGCTTCACCTGGCGGGTCTGGTGGCGATCCTGCTCTTCAGCACGGTGTTCTACCTGGTCTTTGCACGGTTTCGGGAGCAGGCGTGCGTGCTGGCCTGCCCGTACGGCCGCATGATGTCCGCGCTCATCGATGCGCGGACGATCACGGTGACCTACGACTCGGTGCGCGGCGAGCCTCGCCAACGGCTCGGGGCCGGTCCGGGCGGGGACTGCATCGACTGCCACCGGTGCGTCACGGTGTGTCCCACCGGCATCGATATCCGCAACGGCATCCAGATGGAGTGCGTGAGCTGCACCGCCTGCATCGACGCCTGCAACGACGTGATGCACCGCGTCGGGCGCGAGCCGGGCCTCATCCGCCACACCTCAGCCGATGCCGTGCGCGAGGGCCGCCGCGGATGGCTGAGCGCTCGCGTCAAGGCATACGGGGCCGTGTGGCTGGCGCTGGTCGCGACCGTGACCACCCTGCTCGTGACGCGGGCCGACCTGGACGTGCTCATTCTGCGGCAGCCGGGCACGCTCTACGCCAGCCTGGCCGGCGGAGACATCGCGAATTTCTATACCGTCCAGGCATTCAATCGCACCGGCCATGCGACCGACTTTGCGATCGAGATCGTCGCCCCGCGTGGCGCCACCGTCACGGCGCTCGGTCCGCTCGGGCGAATCGATCCGTACGGCCTGGTCGAGAGCCGTCTTCTCCTGCGCGTGCCGCTCGCGGCGCTGGCCGGAGCGAGCACGCCGGTGCGCTTCGCGGTCCGCTCGGAAGGACATGTCCAGGAGGTCGAGTCGGTGTTCGTCGGACCGACGCGCTGACTGGCAACCGCGTCCCGGCGGCAGCCGCACCCAAGAGTTAACAGGAGAAGGGGAAAGAGGAAGGCGATGACGATTCGATTCAACTGGGGGACGGGGATCACGCTCAGTTACGTCGCCTTCGCGGTCGCGACGACGGGGTTTGTCGTGTTCGCGATGGGCCGTCCCGTCGCGCTGGTGAGGGGCGACTATTACGCCGAGTCGCTGCGCCAGGATCAGCACATGCAGGCGGTGCAGAACGCCCGGGATCTCGGCGCCGCCGTTTCGATTGTCGGCGTTGACGATCGCCATGTCATGCTGTCGCTTCCGAGCGGCCAGGCGCGAAGCGCACGCGGCACGGTGACGCTCTACCGTGCGTCGGATCCGGGGGCCGATCGCGTGCTCGAACTGGCGCCGGGCGTTGACGGACGTCAACCGGTGTCGTTGAGCGGCCTGGTGGCGGGGCACTGGCTCGTGCAGGTACGGTGGCGCGCCGGCGGCCGTGATTACTATGTCGAACAGCCGGTGATCGCACGATGAGCGCATTCATCGCCGGTTTGCTCCTCGGCGTGGCTGGCAGCGCGCATTGCGCCGTCATGTGCGGACCGCTGGTGCTGACCGTTGGGGGCTGGGCGCTGCCCGGCCGCGCCCGATTGCCGCCCCTGCTCGCGTATCACTCGGGCCGCGTGCTGATGTACCTGTTGCTGGCCGTGGCGGCAGGCCTGGCAGGGCGTGCGTTGTCGTTCGGCGGGCTCGGGCGGGCCGTGTCCATCGCGTCCGGCGTCGTCCTCCTGACGGTCGCGGCCGGCTCCGGGTCACGGCTGGTCCCGCGCCGCGCCGGATTGCTCTGGTCGAGGATGCTGACGCGGGCCTCCGGGGCAGCGCACCGGTCCACGCGAAGGCACCCGCTCGCGGGGCACGCGCTGACCGGCATGGTCAACGGCCTGCTGCCCTGCGGTCTCGTCTACGCGGCGGCGATTGCCGCGACCGGCCTTGGCAGCGTGACGGGCGCCGTCCTGTTCATGGCGGGCTTTGGCTGTGGTACCGTCCCGGTTCTGCTGGTCATATCGCTTGCCGCAGTGTCGGTTTCGATGACCGCTCGGTCGCGCCTCCGCGGTTTGACTCCGGCGGCGCTCGTGCTGACCGGCGCGCTGCTCATTGCCCGCGGCCTGCTGCCGCTGCACCATGCGATGGCGCATCTCCCTGCGCCAGACGCACACGCGCATGTCGACCGGCAGGTCCCTGGAGGGCAATAGTCGACGCGTTGCTTGTGCCTCGGCGGCCTCCCGATCGCCATGCGCGCACGTCGCTCCGCGAGGCGCGACACACATGGGGACTGTCTCGTATTCAAGGGTGTGTGGCGTATCGTACACTCCACTGAACCCGGCCGCCGCGAGGACTGCGCAATCGGACCACCCGGGTGCCGTGCTCCAGCGGCCTCGCCGGGATCTCGGCGCCATCCGCGATGATGGTCTGGAGGTCGAACCCCTGGGGCTCGGTCAGATAGATGGCATAGTCGTCTCCGGCGACGAGATCGCTCGTTCCTGACAGGACCCCGCCGCCCCAGCTCACGTCGAGCAGATCGGGGCCCCCGCACGTGACGTGACGGCTGGTGGCGAGCACCTGCGGGTGATTGAGGCGCGGGCGCAGGCACACGACCTGGACCTGGTAGGCGGCATCGATCGACGGCAGTGTCAGGCGATCGCGAGCGACACCAAGCGCCTGGTGCGTCCAGAACTCGAACGCCACATAGTCGGTCCCCGAAGGGAGGCCAAGTTCGGAGAACTCGAGACGACCGTCGCTCCCCTCGGTCCGACCGACGACGGTCCACTGCTCGAAGGGCCGGGCGACGTCGAGCTGATACAGCGGCACCACGAGCCGCTGATCGGCATCGAACGGGCGCGGCCCCGCGCCACTCACCGTCGCGGCGACCTCGCCCAGGCGTCCGGACCGCGAGGGATCGACGTCGTATATCTGCCCCGGTCGCGTGAAGAGAACGGGCGCCGTCCGCCTCGCGGCCTCGACCCGGTCGGTGCGGTAAACCTCCGGGGGGTCGGTCAGCATCAGCACCGATCCGGTCAATGACGTCAGTGTCGCGGCGCGATATCCGTCCGGCTGGCGCAGCTCGATGTGATCCGGGTCGTTGCGCCAGACGACGTTGTTGAAAGAGTTGTACTGGGCGAACGATCCGTACCCGAACCCGTCGTCTCCGACGCGCATGCCGTCTACCAGGCCGATGAGCTCAGGGCGGACTCCCCAGCAGGCAAGAAGATAACGGTCGCGGCCAATCGTGTCCCTGACGGCGCCGACGAAGCGGCGGAATACCTGCTCGCGGTCGAGTCCCCTGCGCGCGAACGCATCCGCGAAGCTGTTGTAGCCTTCGTAGCGCAGGTGGCGGAGCGCGTCGAGCTTGAAGTACGTCCACCCCATGTCTCTCAGCGCGCTGTAGACGGGCGTCACCAGATTCGCGATGGTGGCGGAACGGCTGGCGTCCATCACGAAGCCGATCCAGTTGCCGTGCGCGGGCTTGCCGTCCGGCGCGCGCACGAACCAAGCCGAATGGGCGGCGGCTGCCGCGGCATCCTGGAAGCTGACATTCGTCCAGATGCCGGGGTCGAGCCCTCGCTCCGCGATGTAGCGGCGGATCGCCGGCAGACCACCCGGGAACTTGTCGTTTGCTGTCAGCCAGTGATCGGGTATGCCGATCGGGAGACGCTGATATCCATCATCGATCTGGAGGTAGCGATAGCCGAACGGCCGCAGCGCGCTGCCCAGCACATCCGCCGTGCGCTGGACGTCCTGCGCGGTGACCTTGTCGAAGAAGGCGTACCACGAGGTCCAGCCGGCCACCGATTCCTTCCAGGGCTGATAGGTCCACGGGCGGTACTCGGCCAATCCGCGATGCCGCTGGTAGAAGCGCGGACGGAATCGTATCGCGATCTCCCGCCCCGCCGCCGTCATCCGGAACGAGCTCGTGGCGCCTGAAGGGTTCGCTGGGGCGACCAGCACGGTGGCGGGAAAGTCGATCGAGAGCACCCAGTCCGCGTGGCGGTCGTAGACGGCGCGATTGAGTCGGTTCGTGACCGGGCCAACCGCGTGCCGCACGACCGGCAACGCATCCTCGCGCGGCTCGACCTCCGCGGCGAAGGCCTCGGTCGAGGCGTACACCGTCCCCGTGAGCGTGAGCGGCGCTCCGCTGGACGTCCATTTCAACACCTGCGTGACATGCCCGCCGCTGGTCTCGACGAACCGGCGCAGGTCGGGTGCCGGTGCCGCACTCCCGATCGACCCCTCGAACAAAGGCGCACCGCCGTAGGTCAGCACGACATGGTT
>JAYTEJ010000158.1:0-5640 GCA_043735365.1 Acidobacteriota bacterium | reverse complement strand
CACCACCCGCGCCATCGCCCTGCGCGTGCTCACCGAGGGAGCCGACGCGGCGCTCGACGAGTCCCGCCGCCGCGCCGACGAAGCGCGATACCAGGAGATCACCTGCCGATCGGCGCTCAATCCGGTCAAGGGCATGCCCTTCCACTGGACGCTGAATCCGTATCGCGGCTGCACCCACGCCTGCCACTACTGTTTTGCCCGCCGCTACCAGACGCAGTTCGAGCTCGGGCCAGACGACCACTTCTCGACGGTGATCTTCGTCAAGACCAACCTGGTGGAGGTGCTGCGCCGTGAGCTCGACAAACCGTCATGGGAGCGCGAACAGGTCGCGGTCGGCACCGCCACCGACCCCTACCAGCCGATCGAAGGACATTACAAGCTGACCAGGGGCGCGCTCGAGGCGCTGCTCGCGGCGCGCACGCCGATCAGCCTCGTGACCAAGGGACCGATGGTCGTGCGCGACGCCGACCTGCTCGCGGACCTCGGACGAACGGCTGGCTGCACGGTCTACATGAGCGTGCCTACGGTGGACGAGGCCGCCTGGCGGGCGCTGGAGCCGGGAACGGCGCACCCGCTGCAGCGCCTCCGCGCGGTGCGCCGCCTGAGGGACGCCGGCATCAACGCCGGCGTGCTGATGGCTCCCGTGGTGCCGGGCTTCACCACTCAGCCGTCGAAGCTCGAAGCCACGATCAAGGCCATCGCCGACCACGGCGCGGCGTTCATGGGCGCCAGCTTGATGTATCTCAAGGGCGGCACCCGCGATCACTTCATGGGGTTCCTGGCCCGGGAGTTCCCCGACATGGTCGAACGCTACGGACGGTTGTACGCCGGCACGAACGCGTCGGCGGACTACGTGCGTGTGGTCCACGCCGTGATTGACGGGATCCAGGATCGGTATCCGGTCCGACGGCGCGGCAAGATGACGCCGCCTCCACCGGCGGACGCTGAAGAGACCGGCGACGCGGAGGCTGCCGGGGAGCAGGCGGCCTTCAACTGGCGGCGCTAAGCTCTAGTCGCCGGTGAGCGGCGGCAGAGCCGTGGGCGGCGCGGAGGTTCCTCAGGCAATTGCCGCCAGCCGCGACAACCCGCTGCCGGCCGGCGCCACGTCGATTTCGACGCGGCCGGCGCGGAGCTCCGCCGCGAACGCCTGCCCTTCGGCCCAACGCTGGCTGATCGGCAGTTTGATCCGCGTCTCGATCACGCGCTTCAGGAAGCGCGCGCCGTAGGCGAGGCTGTAGCCTTCCGCGACCAGCTGCTCCAGTGCCTCCGGGCTGACCCGCAGCGTCTTGCCGCTCTTCGCGAGCGCCGCCTCAATCCTGGCGATCTGCTGCCCGGTAATCTGCCGGACTTCCTCCTTGGCCAGCGGCCGGAAGATCACCACCTCGTCGATGCGGTTGCGGAATTCCGGCGAGAAGCGGCGTTCCAGCTCCCGCGCAATTTCCCCCTGCACCTGTTCGACGCCGACCTGCTTCGAAAGAAAGCCCAGCGGGCTGCTCAGCTTCCTGAAGCACTCGGATCCGATGTTCGACGTCATGATGACGATGGCGTCGCTCAGGTAGACCCGATTGCCCCGCCCGTCCGTGATCCAGCCCTCGTCGAACGCCTGAAGGAATACGTTCAACATGCTCGGGCTGGCCTTCTCGACCTCGTCGAGCAGTACTACGCAGTACGGCGTGTCCTTGAGCTGGTTGGTCAGCACGCCGCCGCGTTCCGAGCCGACGATGCCGCGGGGCATGCCGATGAGCTTGTCGACCCCGACCGCGCCGTCTTGGTACTCGGACATGTCCACCCGGACCATCTTCTTCTCGTCGCCGAACAGGAACGCCGCCACCGACTTCGCCAGCTCCGTCTTGCCGACGCCGGTCGGACCGAGAAACAGGAGCACGCCATCGGGCCGATCGAATCCGTCCTTGAGCGGCCCCTTGTTCAGCACCAGACGCCGCGCCACCGCATCGATCGCCTGGCGCTGGCCGACCACCCGCGTTCCCAGCCTGGTCTCCATGTCCTTGAACCGGGTGGTGACCTCGCGGAACACCATGTCCTCGGGAATCTGCGCGATCTTCGAGATCACGCTGACGACATCGGCGGCGGTGACTTCCCAGCGCCGGCCAATCTCCGCCTTGACGGCGGCGGTGTCGAGCCAGCCGATGACCTTGTCGGGCAGCTGCAGGTGGCGCATGTAGCGCGGCGACATCTCGAGCGCGGTTTCGATCGCTTCGTCCTTGATCCGCACCGAGTAGTTGCGCTCCAGCCTGGGGCGGATGCTGTAGAGGATGTGGCGGGTCTCCTCGATTGACGGCTCGTTGACCTGCACCGTCCGGAAACGGCGCGCCAGCGCCTCGTCCTCCTGGATGAATTCCTTGTACTCGCTGAGCGTGGTGGCGCCGATGATCCGCACCTCGCCGCGCGCCAGCACCGACTTGAAGACATTGGCGGCGTCGGACGGGGCGCCGAGCGCCGAGCCGGCGCCGATCATCGTGTGCACTTCGTCGATGAACAGGATCAGATTGGGCCGCTCCTTGATCTCGCGGATGACGTTCTGGATGCGGTCCTCGAACATCCCCCGCAGCATCGTCCCGGCCACCATGGTGTTCATCTGCAGGTTGACGATCTGGCAGTCGCGCAGCCGGACCGGCACCTTCTCGGGCTCGAACTCGATCCGCCGCGCCAGCGCCTCGGCAATCGCGGTCTTGCCGACGCCGGGTTCGCCGAGCAGCAGCACCGAGTTGGCGCGCTCGCGGTGGCAGAGCACTTCGAGCACCTGATCCATCTCCAAGTCGCGGCCGAACACCGGCGGCACCTTGTCCTGACGCGCCAGCTGGTTCAGGTTGGTGGCGAAGTGCTTGAGGAACGGCGGCAGCTCGAACCGTTTGCGGAGGCGCTCCTCGCGCATCTCGTTGTCGCGCATCCGGCTCGCCAGCCGCGTCACCAGCGCGTCCGGCTCGATGCCGTGGCGGCGGATGATCGACACCGGAATGCCCTGCGTCTCCTCGAAAATAGCCGAGAACAGGTCCATCGCTTCGATGCTGTGGCGCCCGGAGCGGCTGGCGTGCAGCAGCGCCAGCTTGAAGAGCAGCTTGGTCGACGGCGCGACGCGAAGGTCCCGCCCCGCCACGCTCGGCAGCAGCCGCAGGTGCTCTTCGAGCGCCACCAGGATTTCGTGAGGGTTCAGGTCGACGTCGCGCATCACCTCCCCGAACATGTCCCATTCGACCTGGGCGAACGCCAGACAGAGATGTTCGTTCGTGAGTAGCGCGTGATCGCGGCGCCGGGCGTCGTCGAGCGCACGATCGACAACGCGCTCGGCGGACTCGGCCAGCTTGTTCTGGGGGATGTCGAAGTCTTCCACGGGCGCCTCCCTGACGGCGGACGCCCCGGGTCAGCCCGGCGACCGCTCTGCCTCTAGAAACAGCAAAAGGGAGGCCAGCTGTTGAGGCCGCGGAGTCGGGCTCTAAACCGCTGCATCAGAAGAAAAAAGACCGGCAGGCGGCGGCAGCATGGCCCTGCCCCACCCATTATGGCCAGCCGTTTCCTTAGCGCGTCCCGCCGAGGAGCGCCGCAATCCGGGCTTCGGTCGGGGGGTGGCTGCTGAAGAGCGACATCATCCCGCCGCCCGCGAACGGCTTGACGATGAACATGTGGGCGGTGGCGGGGTTGGCGTCCATGGGCAGGCGCTTCGAGACCGCATCGATCTTGCGGAGGGCGTCCGCCAGCCCGTAGGGGTTCCCGGCGATCCGGGCGCCGCCCGCGTCGGCGGCGAATTCGCGCGAGCGCGAGATCGCCATCTGAATCAGCATCGCGGCAAACGGCGCGAAGATCATCGTCGCAATCAGGGCGATGGGATTCGAGCCGCCGCGGTCGTCGCGGCCGCCGTATCCCCCGAAGAGCGCCGCGAAGTGGGCCATGCGCGCCACCATCATGATGGCGGCGGCAATCGTCGCCGCGACCGAGCTGATGAGAATGTCGCGATGCTGCACGTGCGCGAGCTCGTGGGCGATGACGCCTTCGAGCTCGGGGTCGGTCAGCAGCTGCAGGATCCCCTCGGTCGCCGCCACCGCGGCGTGAGTGGGATTGCGGCCGGTCGCGAACGCATTGGGAGACGCCTCGGGGATGACGTAGACCTTGGGCATCGGCAGCCCGGCGCGAACCGTCAGCCGCTCGACAAGGCCGTAGAGGCGATGCCCGGGCCCAACTTCAGCCGCCCGGTACATCCGCAGGACAATCTTGTCCGAGAACCAGTACGAGCCCAGGTTCATCACCGCCGCGAACACGAACGCCAGCACCAGCCCCCCGGAACCGCCGAGCACCTCGCCCAGGCCGAGCAGCAGCGCACTGAGAATCCCCAGCAGAAACGCCGTCTTCAATCCGTTGCTCATGGTGAAATCTCTATCTCCCGCGACCCGCTTGCCGAGAGCCGCCTGAGGCCGGCGCCGCGCTTTCTTCTATACTGGCAGCATGCTTCGCCATGCCGCTCTCTGGTCGCTGCTCCTGCTCGGCATCGCCGGCCCGGCGGGCGCTCAGGTGCCGTCGCCGTTTCCCAGACCCGGACAGCCGGCGACCCCGAACAACCCGCCGCCGGTGGCCGCGCCCCGTCCGCCGGTCGCCGCACCCCAGGCCCCTGTCGGCCAGCCGGCCGGGGCGCAGGCGGCCGCAGCCCCGACAGAGGCGAGCCTGGGCGTGCCGATCTACCCCAACGCGCAGTACCTCGGATCTTATGACGCTGGCCAGGGCCAGAAGTTCCACCTCTTCGGCAGCGCCTCCGACTTCTCCCTGATCGTCGGCTTCTACAAGTCGGTCCTGCGCCAGAAAGGGGAGCCGATTTTCGACGAGCCGCCGATGCAGATGTTCGACCTGGGCAGGTTCAGGGAAGAGTCGATGGGCTTTCCGCCAAGCGTGACGGTGAAGGACTACACCTGGGGCGGCTCCCAGGGCTACCTGAACCCGACGCGCGGCGCATCCCCGGAGCGCTTCCCGACGGTGATCCAGATCGTGGTGGCGCCGCCCGGCGCGGCCCGGTAACCCGGCGCCGGGCGCCGCTATTCCGTCTTCAGATAAATCGCGCTGCCCTTGTCGCGAAACTCGCGGGACTTCTCCTCCATCCCGCGCGCGGCTTCCTCCGCCGCCATGCTGCGAACCTGCTGGGTCAGCTCCATCGAGCAGAACTTCGGGCCGCACATCGAGCAGAAGTGCGCGACCTTGGCCCCGTCGGCCGGCAGCGTCGCGTCGTGATAGGCGCGGGCGGTGACCGGATCGAGCGACAGGTTGAACTGGTCTTCCCACCGGAACTCGAAACGCGCCTTCGACAGCGCGTCGTCCCATGCCTGGGCGCGCGGGTGCCCCTTCGCCAGATCGGCGGCATGCGCCGCGATCTTGTAAGCGATGACCCCCGCCTTGACGTCGTCGCGGTTGGGCAGCCCGAGGTGTTCCTTGGGCGTGACGTAGCAGAGCATTGCCGTGCCGTACCAGCCGATCTGCGCGGCGCCGATCGCCGAAGTGATGTGGTCGTAGCCCGGTGCGATATCTGTGGTGAGCGGACCGAGCGTGTAGAACGGGGCCTCGCCGCACCAGTCGAGCTGCTTCTCCATGTTCTCTTTGATGAGGTGCATGGGGACGTGTCCGGGCCCTTCGTTCATCACCTGG
>JAYTEJ010000157.1:0-3658 GCA_043735365.1 Acidobacteriota bacterium | reverse complement strand
CGCCGCAGCCGGAGCCGGCGCGGCGGTTGCCAGCAGCGGCGCCGGGGGCGCCGGGCTGCGGGACACCGCCGTCAGATCGAGCCGGATGGTGTTGCGGGCGCTGCGGACCGCGGTCTCGTACGGCCGTGCCAGCGTCACCCGGACTTTGGCGAGCGACATGCCGTCCACCGGCGCGGCCTGCTCCAGCGACACCGCCGTAATCGGATCGCGGCGATCGAGAACGCTCTGCGCCGCGCCCACCGAGACGTTGCGCAGCTCGAGGACGACCGTCAGCGGATCGGGCCGGGTGACGACGTAGGCCACCGGTTCGGAGGCTTCGACGGTGAGCTGATGCCCCTGGCTCGAGACCCCCACCAGGCGGACAGGCGCGCTTCCGGCCGCCAGCGGCCCGCCGACGGCGAGCGCCAGGCCCGCGGCGACGAGCAGCGTCGCGGCCAGCCGCGCCTTGACGTGCAGCGTGTGCAGCCTCATCCGCGCCCCCCCTCACTGGATCTCAGGTTTTTCCGGATTTCCTTCTGCTTCACCAGCGAGAGCGGGTCGTTCACGTCCTGCGAGAACACAACCGCGTCCTGGACAATCGCTTTCACGGTGCCGTCCATCAATCGATCCCCTGCCCTGACCACATAGGTCCTGTTGTCCGCGCCCTGGACCATGGCGATGAATCCCGAGCGGTCGCGAATGATCCCCTTGATGCTGACCTCATTGATCAGCAGCCCCGGCACGCCCGCCACCCGTGACCCGGAGGGCTTGCCGTCGTTGCCGCGCCCGAGCAGGCTGACGAACGGATCCCGGCGGCCGGCCGGGTCGTAGGTGTAGGCCGGTTCCGGCGCCGGAGCGGATGATCCGGCCGGGGCCTGCGCCAGCGCGGGCGGCGCCGCAGCGGCTGACGCTGGTGCCGGTGCGGGCGCCTGCGCGGGCAGTGCGGCCCCCATCAGCAGCGTCATGGCGGCGGCCGCGAGGGCGCGCGCTCCCGTCCTCGATCGCACGTGTTCACTCATTTGGCTGATGGCTGCTTCGGCACGACGCGCCCGCCGCGTCCGGCCCCCGGCGCGGCGCCCTCCTGCAGGACGAAGGTGGTGGCGGTGCACTCGGCCTCGATCGTCGCGCGGGTGTCCGCCGTGGTCTTGGCCTTGAGGGTGATCTCGCCGACGTTGATGATCCGCGGGAACTTGCTGATCCGGTCGAAGAACAGCCCCAGATCGTGGAACGTCCCCTCAGCCTTGAGCTTGTAGGGCAGCGCCGCGTACATCGCCTCCTGTTTCGGCTCCTGCGGGGTGAACCGCTGAATCGTGAGGTTGGACTGGGTCGCGAGCCCCTGCACCCGGCGCAGGATGTCGGCGACGTCCTTCTCCTCCGGCAGCACCGCGCGAAGGCTTTCGAGGCGCGCCTCGAGCTGGCCGACATCGGCCTGGAACTGCGGCAGGCGGCGCGCCGTAGCCACCCCCTTCGCGACGTCCTCGCGCACGGCGACCAGGCGCGCCTGGCGGGTCGCCATCTCCAGCTGCACGTCCGAGACGTAGAAGTACCAGAAGCCGAAGGTGGCCAGCACCGCGACGGCCGCGAAGGCGCCGATCTGCGCGTGCCACGGGAGCTTACTGAGCGACAGTTCCATGTGTGCGGCTCCCGCCCTACTGCCCTGCGCCGCCGGCGCGGCCGCGTCCCGCCGGCGCCGCCACAGGGGCGGCTCCGTCCGGATTGTTGAAGGTGGCTTTCACCGTGAATTTGAAGAGCTCGTTGTCCTTATCTGCCTGAGCCTGACTGTCGACGATGTCCACCGGCTTCTTGAACCAGCGGCTCATCTCCAGGTTCGACACGAAGGTCGACAGCTCCTGCAGAGAGGTCGTCATCCCCTCGATCACGAAGTCGTTGTCTTTCTGCGAGAGCGCGGTCAGCCACAGCCGGTCCGGGACCGCCTTGCTGATCTCGTCGAGCACGTGCACCGGCCCCGTCTGCCCGTGCCGCAGCTGCTCGATGAGCGTCACCCGTTGCTGCAGCTGCGCCTTGCGAGCCTCGAACTTCTGCACCTGCGCCAGCACCGAGCGCAGCTGGATGGTCTCGGCCTCGCCCCGGGCGATGTCCTCGTCGAGCCTCGCCGAGGTCTGCCGCAGCGACCAGAACCACCATCCGATCACCAGGGCGGTGACGATGATGATCAGGCTGGCGGCGATGGTGACGCGGTGGGCGGCGGGAATCAGGGTGCGCTGGCCGCGCTCCCGCTCCACCGCCAGCAGATTGATGCGGATCATCGGTCACCCGCCCGCCGCAGCGCCAGGCCGACCGCGACCGCCACCGTCGGCGCGACATCCGCGCCCGACTCGAGCCGGAACTTCTTGGCGTCGAAGGTGATGCGCTTGAACGGGTCGAGCGGCTCGATCGGCGCGGCAAACCGCTCGGCGAGCATCTCGGTGAAACCTTCGGCGCGCGAGGCCCCGCCGCTCAGCATGATGCGGTCGATGCGGTCCGACGCTGCGGTCGCCTTGAAGAAGTCGAAGGTCTTCTGGATCTCGAGCATCAGGTTCTCGGTGACCGCACGCAACACTGGCCGCGCCTCGTCGAACGTGACCCCTTCGACATCGACTCCCCGCTTCAACTGGTCCGCGAGGTCGAACGGCAGGTTCAGCTCCTTCTGCAGCGCCTCGGTGTAGGCATTGCCGCCCATCGACAGGTCGCGGGTGAAGATCGACTGCTCGCCGTTGAGGATGTTGATGTTGGTGGCGCTGGCCCCGGCATTGAGGAGCACCACCACCGCCTCGGGCTCGATGCCGTAATTGGCCTCGTAGGCGTTCTGGAGCGCAAAGGCGTCGACGTCGACGACCACCGCCGACCGCCCCGCCTGGGTGATGACCCCGGTGTAGTCGGCGATCTTCTCCTTCTTGGCCGCCACCAGCAGCACTTCCATCGTCCCGCTGCCGCCGGCCGCGCCGCTGTCGAGGATCTGGTAGTCGAGATTGACGTCCTGGATGTCGAACGGGATGTGCTGCTCGGCTTCCCAGTAGATCGACTCGGCCAGCTCCGCCTCGGTCATCACCGGCAGCGAGATCTTCTTGACGATGACGGCATTGCCCGACAGCGAGGCGACGACCTGCTTGGTCTTGATCCCGTGCCCGTCGAACAGACGGCGGATCGCGTCGGCCACGGCCCCGCCATCGATGATGGCGCCGTCGACGATGCTGTCTGGCGGGATCGACTCGCTGCCGAACGCCGTCACCTTGTAGCCCTTGCCGGACGCCTTCAGCTCGACCGCCTTGACTGCGCTCGAGCCGATATCGAGTCCGACGAGGGCCTTCGCTCTGCCAAACACCAGTGTTGTCCTGACCTGGACCGACGCCCCGACGGCGATGCGTGCGCCGTCCGTTCGTCGTTGTGCTGCGATGGTCCCGCGGCCGCCCGCGCCTGCGCCGGCGCCCCGGGAGTTGTCCTTGCCTGCTGTCTTATCGGCTGAAGTCGGGGGCAAGTGGAGTGCCAGCCGGCGACGGCTACCAATTCCGGCAGAATTGCGCAAATTGGGGATCCGCGGGAGGGACCGGACCAGAGAGGGATCGCACTTTTGGTACGGCGCTTACGAATTCGTAATTGCAGGAGTTGCACGGAAAGGCGCTGTCAGGAGGTCGCCGGAGCCGCTGGTCGGGGGACAGCGGGGGCGATGGCACGCTTCCGC
>JAYTEJ010000156.1:0-2131 GCA_043735365.1 Acidobacteriota bacterium | reverse complement strand
ACCCCGGTCAGGTACGACGCCGCGGCGCGGGCATGGTCGCCGGGGCCGTCGCCGAGCGCGGCGCCGTTGCGGTGGCCGAGCCCGGACAGCACCAGCGTGTCCTCGCGGAACCGCTCGAGCGGCTTCATCACCCGGGTGAACTCGAAGCCTTGGCCGGCGCCGGCCGGCGTCCACTGGTTCATGGTGATGCCATTCGGCACGTAGGTGAAGGCCAGCCGGGTCGGCGCCTTGCCGGCCTGCGCCGCGCGCGCCAGCGCCGGGGTCATGGCGTCGAGCATCGGCAGCGCGATGGCGGCGCCGACCCCTTTGAGGAAGGTCCGGCGGGGAAGATGGCGGCCTGTGACGATCATGGCGTGGCGGCTCCTGCCTGCAAGGCCCGCCGGGTCTGGAATGGCAGGCTGTTGACGATGTCGAGAACGAGCGCCGAGAACTTGTAGTCCTGGGCCGGCAGCCTGGCGGCAATCGCCTTCACCGTCCGAGTGTCGTAGCGCTCCAGGCCGCGTCCGAGCGCGTAGGTCATCAGCTTCGAAGTGATGCTGCGGGCAAAAGGCTCTTTTGCCTCGGTGAGAATGGCGGCCAGCTCCACCGGCCCGGTAAAGGTATCGCCGTCGGGCAGCGTCCCGGAGGCGTTGATCGGAAACTTGCCGTCGAAGGTGCGGTAGGCGCCGACGGCATCGAAGTTCTCGAGCCCGAACCCGAGCGGATCCATCCGCCGGTGGCACGACGCGCAGATCGGATCCTTGCGGTGCATCTCGAGCTGCTCGCGGAGCGAGGCGTCCTTGCCGATCGCCGCCTCGTCCAGGTTGGGGACGTCGGCGGGCGGCGGCGGCATCGGGGCGTTGAGGAGGTTGTCGAGCACCCACTTGCCTCGCAGCACGGGGGAGGTGCGGGTGGCGTAGGACGACACCGTCAGCACGCTGCCCTGGGTGAGGACGCCGGTGCGCGGCGTCGCCGAAAGGTCGACGCGGCGGAACTCGGGGCCGCTGACCCCGAGGATGCCGTAGTGGCGCGCCAGCCGCTCGTTGACGTAGGAGTAGCGGCCGTCGATGAAATCGAGAACGCTGCGATCGTCGCGGACGATGTGATCGACGAACAGCTCGGTCTCGCGGCGCATCGAGAGCCGGAGATAATCCTCGAAGTCCGGGTAGCGATCCCGATCGCGGGTGGTGGACTCGAGCGCCCGGAACTGCAGCCACTGGCCGCCGAAGTTCTCGGCCAGCGCCAGGGATTTCGGATCCTTGAGCATCCGCCGGACCTGCGCCGAGAGAACCGCCGGAGTGCGGAGCGTGCCGGCGTCGGCGGCGCGGCCGAGCGCCGCGTCCGGCATGCTCGCCCACAGGAAGTAGGACAGCCGGGTCGCCAGCTCGTGCTGGCCGATCGGCTGCGCGGTGCGGCCGTCGGCCGCCGGGCGATCGCGCTCGAGGCGGAAGAGAAAATCGGGCGACACCAGTACTGCCTGGATGCCCACCGCCAGCCCCTCGGCCAGCGAGTGCTCCTGTTTCTCGGCCTGGCGGACGAGCGCGACGTACTTGTCGACTTCGCTCTTCGGTACCGGCCGCCGGAAGGCGCGGCGGGTGAGGTCGGTCATGATCCGGGTGGCGCACATCGGGCCGTGCTCTCCGTCGAGGTGGCCGCAGGTATAGACCCTGGCCAGGCTGGTGCGCGACGGCCCGTCGGGCTGCGAGTAAGGGCCGCCGACGTCGACGACATTGATGCGGACGCTGTTGAGCGGCAGCACCTCGAGCTCCGCCCGGGTGGTGTCGAACTGCTTGCGCTGGACGGCGATCTGTTCCGGCGTGGCCCCGGGCCGCGGCTTGAAGACTTTCGGCGGCGGGATCGGCCGGGTCGAGGGCTTCGCTCCGCCGTAGCGGGGCGGCAGTCCTTCGAAGAGCGTCGGGACTGCGACCGCGATCCAGTGGTCGCCGGCCGTCAGCCGGACCTTGAACTCGAGTGTCTGGCCGCCGAATTCCTGGCGATCGTCGGCGAAGCTGGCGGCGCGCTCGGGGTCGTGCACGACCGCGGCGACCTGGCGTTCGTCGACCCACAACGTTACCGTGATCGGACTGGACCCCGCAGGACGCACCCCGCCGAGCCCGACCCGAATCGCATACTCGCCGTCCACCGGGATCCG
>JAYTEJ010000155.1:0-3340 GCA_043735365.1 Acidobacteriota bacterium | reverse complement strand
CGCCGGCGAGCTGCCGGGCGCCGGGCAGCGCCAGCCGATCGAACTGCGCCACGCGCGGATGCGGCAGGTAGCGATCGTAGCCGCCGAACAGCTCGTCGCCGCCGTCGCCCGAGAGGACCACGGTGACGTGGCGGCGGGCGACCTCCGAGACGTACCAGGTCGGAATTGCCGAGGAATCGGCGAAGGGCTCGTCGAAGTGCGCGATCAGGCGGTCGAGGATCGACAGCCCGTCCGGGCGGACGACGAACTCGTGATGGTCGGTGCCGAAATGCCGCGCCACCGTGCGGGCGTGCTCCAGCTCGTCGAACTCCGGCTCGTCGAAGCCGATCGAAAACGTCTGCACCGGCTGCGACGAGGCCTCGGCCATCAGCCCGACCACGAGGCTGGAATCGACGCCCCCCGAGAGGAATGCGCCGAGGGGCACGTCGCTGACCATGTGCGAGCGCACCGCATCCGCGAGCACGCCGCGCAGCGCCGCGGCCGCCTCGTCGGCGGTGCCGCGGAAGGGCTCGTCGGCGGCGATCTCCCAGTACTTGACCACGTCCGCGCGGCCGTCCTTCCAGCGCAGCAGGTGCCCCGGGGGCAGCTTGCGGACGCCCTGGAACAGCGAGCGGTCGCGCGGCGCGTAGAGGTAGGAGAGATAGTGGTCGAGCGCTTCGAGATCGATCTCGCGCTCGACCACGCCGGCGGCAATCAGCGACTTGATCTCGGAGCCGAAGTAGAGCCGCCCCTGACGCTCGGTGAAATGCAGCGGCTTGATGCCGGCGCGGTCGCGCGCCAGCAGCAGCGTCCGGTTCGGCCGATCCCAGAGGGCGATGCCGAACATGCCCCGCAGCCGCCCGAACCCGGCCTCGCCCCACTGCTCGTAGGCATGGACGATCACTTCGGTGTCGCTCGAGGTGTAGAAGGCGTGGCCGAAGGCCTGCAGCTCGGAGCGGAGCTCCCGGTAATTGTAGATCTCGCCGTTGAAGACCAGCCAGATCGTCCGGTCCTCGTTATGGATCGGCTGCTGCCCGGTCGAGAGGTCGATGATGCTCAGCCGGCGCATGCCCAGCCCGACCCCCGGCTCGACATGGATGCCTTCGTCGTCCGGGCCCCGGTGGCGGATGACCTCGCACATCCCGCGCACCAGCGCTCGCGACACGTCCTGCGGCGGGGCGTCCGATCCGAACCGTGCGCCTTCAGCGAAACCAGCGATTCCACACATGATGCTTTTATCTCTGCGCGCCTGAGCTATGCACGCCGTACGCCACCGGGGGCCGGTGCGCCGGCCACCAGGAAGAGGGTGTTCTGGCCGTCCAGCGGCACGACCGCCGCCCGGCCGGTGATGACGTCGGACCCTGCACCCCAGGGGATGCCCGGGGCGCCGCCAGATGCCGCAGTCGGATCGCGTTCGACGGCGGCGAGGATCAGGTATTCGCGGCGGCCCGACGCCAGCCGGAAGGCTGCCGCGTGCCAGCCGGGCCCTGGCGGCCGGTCGACTGGCACCGCCGCCAGCGTCGGCGCCACCGCGGCGTCGGTCAGCGTCACGAAGGTCGCGACCGTCACCGGCGCGGCGGCCGCGACCCGGCTACGGAGACACAGCCCGTGTTCGACGCCGCCGTACACCGGGGCATGGCTGTCGAGGCCGCCGGCCTCGGCCGGCGACAGCACCCGCAGCGCCGCGCTCGACCCAATCGCCGCCCAGCTGCCGTCCGGGTGGTCGAAGACCGTGCCGGCATCGGGATGCTGGCGCCACGCCGGATGGAGGTGCCACAGGACGTCTGCCTCGACCGCGGCGCCGGCGGGATCGAGGAGGTGGTCGAGCACCACCCAGCCAATGCCGTGCAGCGCGAACACGGCGCGCACGTGCGCCACCGGCCGATAGCCGTGGTGCAGGCCCTCGGCGTAGTCGAAGCGCGGTTCGCTCTGCCAGCCGAGCGCCACCGCGTCGGCACGTGATGCCCAGTGAAAGGGGCCGCGCGGCTCGGACTGCGAACGGCCGCCGACCACCACGGTGTTGTGCATGGCGGTGGACCGGAACCGATCGCGCAGCGCCGGGTCCATCGTGTAGGTGGCGGTGCCGGCGTCGACCAGCAGCGGCCGGCCGGCGGCCGTGAGGACGATCGCCAGCGCGTCGGCGTGGGCATGGCCGCCGTTGAGGAAGCCGTGACGCCCGGCGTCGAAGATCAGATGATCCCCGGCGGCGGTGCGCGAGACGTAGTAGCCGCTGGCCGGCAGCGCGGTGGACGATGGTGCCGCCGCGGGGCGGCCGGGGACATCCTGCCCGCACAGCCACCACGTCTCCTCCGGCGTGGCGCCGATGGCGAGCGCCGGGTCGTCGAGGATCACCGCCGCGCTGGCGAGCGTGTCGCGGCAGTCCCACGGCGCCCGCCCGCAGATCGGAAACAGCACCCCGCCGTCGTCGTCGCCGACGAGTGGCACCCGGCCGCTGCCGTCGGCGATGACCCGGAGATAGTGCGCCTGGCGCCGGGCGGCCCCTTCGAACCGCGCCGCCGCGGGGTCGTCCACCAGCCGCGCCACCAGGGTGGCGAGCAGATAGAAGTCGGTCGAGTAGCGGTGGTAGTGGCCCGAGAGCTCCGCGTGTCCGCCGTCGGCGTTGATCTGGCGGTCGATCTGCTCGAGCAGCACCGCGCGCCCGAGCGTCTGCCGCCGCGGACTGGCAGCGAGGTCCGGCAGCGCGGCGCCGGCGACGTAGAGCCCCAGCGCCTCGCCCGAGAGGTGGGTGTTGGGGCTGAAGTAGCGCGACAGGTTGTGCTCGACGTGGGTGAGCTGCCGGTCGAGGCCGAGCAGCAGGTCGACGCTCCACGGCGGGGCGTCGGGAGGGTCGTCCAGCGCCGCTGGGGCGAAGAAGTGCAGCGCCCAGATCCAGGAGAGCGACCGGAACGCGAGCTCGAGCATGCTGGCCCAGTTCACCCCCTGGAGCGGCGGATTAGCCGCCATCCAGTGCTGCAGCTGTCCGACGAAGGCGTCGTAGTAGCGCCGGTCGCCGGTGAGCTGCCAGGCGCGCGCCAATCCGAGCCAGTGCTGGTGACGGTTGATCTCCCAGATGATCTTGTGGTCGCCGTAGCGCGGATCCAGATATGGGACACGCGACCAGAAGCCGTCCGGGGACCTGCGCCCGTGGACCGGATCGAGGTGCCATGCCGGCGGGCTGCCTAAGGCAAGGTTCTGGTGGCCGAGCAGGTCGTAGCGTCCCTCGAGCATCCGGCCGGCGCGCGCGACGGCCTCGGCCCTGGCGGCGGGAAAGCGGGCGGCGACGAGCGCACGCCGCTGCGGCAGCTGGCGGAGGTCGAGAGGAAAGCGGGATGGCCGCTCGGCGATGTCGCCGAGGATCGCC
>JAYTEJ010000154.1:0-2982 GCA_043735365.1 Acidobacteriota bacterium | reverse complement strand
AGCGTGTTCTCGGCCGAGGGCTGGACCGCCGCGGCGGCTCCGCTACCGGCGGCGGGGGCCTTGGCGGCCGCGGCAAACGGGGTGACCGGTCCACCATCCGCGAGCGCGGTGCCCGGAATGAAGCCGTCGTGCAGCGCCCGGCGCCAGAAGGTCTCGGCGTCCTTGAACGGCTGGCCGTCGGCGGCGCGGATGCTCCAGCCTCCGGCGCCGCTGAAGGCGCGCGTCCAGTAGTCCTTGACGATCTCGTAGGTGTGGCGATCCGGCCGCGAGGTCAGGGTGCCGACGACCTCGTGGATCGAGCGCCCCTCATAGAGCGGCGCGATCAGCGGCTGGACGATGGTGACGGTGCCGTCGTAGGCGCGGGCGTCACCCCAGTTCTCGAGCGGATGGGTGTCGGCCACCAGCCAGTGCGCGAGATTGGCGGTTTCGTCGGCGTAGAGCGAGTGGTAGACGACCGTGCCGACCTTGGCGAGCTTTTCGGCGAACGTGAGATCCACCGGGGCCGAATAGACCGGGTTCAGCCCGGAGATGACCAGCAGCTCGACCTGCCCTCGATCCATCGCCGCGGCGAGGTCCTTGAGCGACCCGGCGCGCCCGGTCGAGACGTCGATGGGGCTGCCGAAGGTAACGGTCGTGCCGACGTTACCGAGCCCCTGGTTCATGGCGCGGGCGAGGTCGTGGACCGCGGCCGGCTGATAGGGGCCGGCCACGACCACCGAGCGGCCGCGGTTGGCCTGCAGGTCTTTCGCAACCGCCGCGGCAAAGCGGCCGCGGTCGGCGGCCCCTTCCCCAGAGGCCGCGGCCGGCGCGGCCGCGACGCCAGCGCCGAAGTGGCCCGCCAGTTCGCGCGCAAACGCTTCGATGTCGGATGCCGCCAGCGTCAGCCGATGGTCGGCCTTGGTTCCGGTCAGCGTCGGCGTGCTCTCGATCACATAGAGCCGGTTCATCGCCTTGTGCTCGTCGGTGACGCGGCGCGCGGCGGCGAAGTCCTTCTGGTAGCGAACGGTGCCGGGGCCGACGCAGAGGAAGTCGGCATCGAGCGCCACGACCACCGCCGCCTTGTCGAAGTGATAGACCGCCTCGGAGGCGCCGCGCCCCCCCTGGCCATCACCCGGATTGGCGACGGGATCGTACTGATGCCATTTCGCCTGCGGATTGTCGGCCAGCACGGTGGCGATGAGCTCCGACAGCGACGGCGACGTGATCGGGCCGGTCAGGAACCGCAGGCCGGCGCCCTGCCGCGCCTTCAGGCGGCCGAGCTGGGTCTGCATGTCGGAGAGGAACGAACCCCACGGCGCGACTTCGCCGCGGTGGGTGACCGTCTTGGCACGGTCGGGGTCGTAGAGGTCGAGCACCGCCGCCTGGGTGATCGCGTCAGTCGCGCCCAGGCTTGCGGGATGTTCTGGATTGCCTTCAATCTTGGTCGGACGCCCCATATGGCTTTCGACCAAAACAGGCTGTGCGAAACCCGACATCAGCATCGCGCTGGCGAAAAAAAGTGGCCGTCCGGGGACGATTTCCTCGGGCTGCTTGACGTAGGGGACGATCTCTTCAGGCGGCTGCTTGGTGCAGGCGCCGACGCCGGCCAGCGCCAGCGAGGCGCTCATGAGCTTCAGAAACTGCCGACGTCCCTTCGGGTCGTTCCACTCGGAAGCCTGCTCCGGAAACTCACGGTGCAGGTATTCGCGGAACTGCAGCGTGTCCGCCAGCTCACCGAGGCTCCGCCAGTACATGCGGCCGTCGGTTGCGGCAAGACGGGATCGGATGTCAGAAGAATCCATGCTCGTATCAGCTTCCAGTTTCCAGGCCCCGGCGCCCGGCAGCGCGGCTCATCTGTGGCACGTCGAACAGTTCGTCAATTGCTGCGCGTCGGCAATCTTGTATTCCTTGACGAGCCGGGTCCCTAGATCCGGGTCATCGGCCGGACGTTCCCAAGCCATGTTGAAGACCTGATCGCGCGGCCGCACGTATTTCTCGGGATTGCGGTGGCAATCGAGGCACCACGACATCTGCAGCGTCGCCTTCTGATACACCAGCGGCATCTGGTCGACGCGCCCGTGGCAGGTCGCGCAGCCGACGCCCTTCTTCACGTGGATGCTGTGATTGAAGTACACGAAGTCCGGCAGGTCGTGGACCCGCGTCCAATGCAAGGGCTTGTTGTCGCGGAAGCTGGCGCGAACCGGCTCGAGAATCGGGGCGTTGGCCCAGATCTGCGAGTGGCAGTTCATGCAGGTCTTGGTCGGCGGAATATTCGCGAACGCCGATTCCTCCACCGACGTATGGCAGTAGCGGCAGTCGAAGCCTTCGCCGCCGACGTGGTGGGCGTGGCTGAACTGGATCGGCTGCTCGACGAACACGTCCTGGCCGGTGTTGTAGCCCGACACGTTGAGCAGGCCGACGATGCCGCCGAGAATAGCGGCGAATCCGACGACGGCGAGGATGCTCAGTCGGGAGTAGATGTTCGCGTGGCGATTGAAGATCTGACTCATCGTGTCGCGGTCCGAGCCCTGTCCTGACAAAGACTACTCGAAACGGGGGCAATTGCAGAAGACTGCGCGGTGCGCGCCCCGGCTCCGAGCCGTTTCGCGTCGGGAGCAGCGACTCATGATGTGAAACTTTTCACAAAGAGTCAACCCGGCTGCTGCAATCGCGCGTGCTACGATCGCCGCAACTTCGCACTGAGGTCCTGATGCACGCTGTTGTCCACACCGCGCGGCGGCTGGCGATCGTCGCGCTGGCGGCGATCATGCTCGGCGCCGCCCCGTCTGCCGGCCCCGTGGTGCGCTATCGCCTCTCCTTCCCGCAGCCCTCGCACCATTACGCGCAGATCGAGGTGACCTTCGAAGGGGTGCCGGCGGCGGCGCTCGAGGCGCGCATGAGCCGTGCCTCGCCGGGGCGCTACGCCGTCCACGAGTTCGCCAAGAACGTCTTCGACCTGCATGCCTTCGACGGCGCCGGGAGCGAGCTGCGGCCGACGCGTCC
>JAYTEJ010000153.1:0-1864 GCA_043735365.1 Acidobacteriota bacterium | reverse complement strand
AAGAGCAGCTTTTTCAGGTTCATTTCAGTGTCGCCAGGTACGCGGTGACGTCGCGCATCTCCTTGTCGGTCAGCGTCGACAGCATCGCCTTGTGCGGGGCGAGGGGATCCTTCACCTCGATACGCGGCCGGTCGCCGTCCCGGGCAATCGACCGCTGGCTGCCGTCGGGCATCCGCAGGGTAATCAGGAAGGTGTCCATCCGCACGATCGGCCCTGCGATTTTTTCACCCGAGGGCAGCGTCACCGTCGCCGTCACCGTCTTGGAATCGGGGGCCGCCGCGCCGCCCGGCCGGCCGCGTCCGCCACCGCGGCCGCCGCCGGATTCGCCGCCGGTGACCCAGAAATTCTGCAGCTCCTTGCCCTCCGGCACTTTGGTCGCGAGGCCCTGCAAATCCCCCGTGGGCGAATGGCAGGAGCTGCAGTTCGCCGTGAAGTACTGCTGCCCGGCCGCCGCGTCGCCGACGATCGAATTCGGCGGCGGGGCGTCGCTTTCGGGCGGCGCTCCCTGCCCCCGTGACGTGCTCAGGACGCTGTGGATGAATTCCGCCACCGCCCGGACGTCGTCGTCCTGCAGCGGAATCGCGGGCATGCCGCGCTCCTTACGCTCGCCGTGGACGATGGGGAGGATGAGCTCGCCCTGCTGATCCATCAGTACAACCGGCGAGCGGAGCAGGTTGGGCCCGCCCATGCCGCCGCCGCGAAGGTCGGCGCCGTGGCAGGCGCTGCAGTTGACGCTGAACAGCGCCTTGCCGCGTTCGATGAGGGCGGGGTCGCCCGGCGGCCGCTGCTGGGCCGGGAACACCGCGGGGCCGCGGCCGCGGCCCTGGCCGCCGCCCGCCGGCGGCGGCTCCGTCGGGAGTGTCTGGGCGGGTGTGGCCGGCGCGCCCTGTGCAGGCGCCGCGCCCTGCGCCGCCACGTGGGCGGCGACGAAAGTCAGAGCCGCCAGCGCACCAGCGGCAAGGGTTCTCTGGATGTGCATTGCACGCTGAGTATTTTGCCGCGTCGTGGGTTTAGTCAACTTCCGTGTCGCCGCCGGCCCGCTACGCATCGCAGATCTCCATCGCGCGGGCGAGCGTCTCGAGTGGATCGTGGCCCACCGCCGGCGAATATTCGTGAGTGACGAAACCGGTGTAGCCGAGCTCGGCGATGGCCTGAGCGATGAAGGCGTAGTTCAGCTCCTGGCTGCTGTCGATGTCGTGCCGCCCGGGGTTGCCGCCGGTGTGGAAGTGCCCGATCCACTGGAAGTGGTCGCGGATGTTGCGCACGATGTCGCCGTCCATGATCTGCGCGTGGTAGATGTCGAAGAGAATCTTCACCCGTGGAGAAGCGACGCGCCTGACGACGTCCACGCCCCAGGCGATATGGTCGAACATGTAGTCCTTGTGGTTGACCTTGCTGTTCAGGTACTCCATGCAGATGGTCACCTGCTTGTCCTCGGCGTGCGCCTTGATCGCATCGAGGAAGGTGACGCAGTTGTCCGCTCCATCGGCGTCGGCCATGCCGCCGCGGTTGCCCGAGAAGGTGATGATGTTGGGCACTCCGTTGGCCGCGGCCTCGTCGATGGCGGCATGGAGGAGCGGCGCCAGCCGGCCATGATTCTCGGTCCGGTTGAGCGCCACCTGGATGGTCCCGCCGGGGCCGCCGGGATACATCGAGGGGACGAGACCATATTTTTTCAGCACCGGCCAGTCGGCCGGCCCGATCAGATCGAAGCCCTTGATCCCGAGGGCGGCGACGTCGCGGCAGCAGTCCTCGAGCGCCGCGCCGCGCGCGAAGACGCCGCGGGTCACGCCCTGCTTGATCCGCCCCTTCCAGCGCCGCGACGCAGGCGCCGGGCCGGCGGCCCCGGACTGCGGCCTGGCAA
>JAYTEJ010000152.1:0-3446 GCA_043735365.1 Acidobacteriota bacterium | reverse complement strand
GGAAACGCCGCCGCCAGCGACTGGCCCATGCCGACTTTCTGGGCCCCCTGCCCCGGGAACACGAAGGCGATCATCAGCTCTCCCTCTCCATCGCGGCCGCCACCTCGTCTCGCACCCGCGCCACCAGCCCCTGGCTGACGAACCTCGCGGCCATCGCCACCGCGTTGCGGACCGCCTTCGGCGACGAGCGCCCGTGCCCGACGACGCAGAGACCGTTGAGGCCGAGCAGCGGCGCCCCGCCGTATTCAGAGACGTCGACGCGGCGGCGGAAGCGTCGAAAGGCCTGGCGCGACAGCAGGTACCCGACCCGCGTGCCGAAGGTCGAGGACAGCTCGGCGTGCAGCAGCGCCTCGACGGTCTCGACCAGCCCTTCGCTGATCTTCAGCGTGACGTTGCCGGTAAAGCCGTCGCAGACGATGACGTCGACGTCGCCGGCATAGACGTGGCGCCCTTCGACGTTGCCGACGAAGTTGATGGCCGCGCCTTTCAGCAGCTGATGGGCATCGCGGGTCAGCTCGTTCCCCTTGCCCTCTTCCGTGCCCACCGAGAGCAGCCCCACTCTGGGGGCGTCGCAGCCGAGCGCCAGCCGCGCGTAGGCGGCCCCCATCACCGCGAACTGCACGAGGTGCTGCGGGCGGCATTCGACCGTGGCGCCGGAATCGAGGAGCACGGCCGGGCTCCTGGTCGTGGGAATAATGGTGGCGAGCGCGGGACGATCGACCCCGGGCATGCGGCCGAAGGCGCCGAGCGCCGCCATCACGGATGCGCCGGTGTGGCCGGCGCTGAACAGCGCCGCGGCGTCGCCGTTGTGTACCGCCTCGGCCGCCAGCCGGATGGACGCCCGCGGCTTCCGCCGCAGCGCCGCGGCCGCTGTCTCTCCCATCTCGATCGCCTCCGAGGTGTCGAGGATGCGGACGTCGAGCGACGCCGCGCGAGGATGGCGGGAAAGCTCTCCCTTGATGATGGCCGCGGGCCCGACCAAAAGCAGGCCCGCCTGCAGATGCCGCGCCGCGACGAGCGCGCCGTCAATGATGCCGCGCGGCCCGTCGTCCCCTCCCATCGCGTCGATGGCGATTCGCATCTATGCAAGGTTCCGCGGGGTTCTACAAGGTTCGGCAGGGTTCCGCACGGTTCGGTTCCGCACGGTTCGGGCCAGGAAGCGGGTTACGCTTCGTCGACCGGACGAACCTGGCGCCCCTTGTAGTGGCCGCAGTGGGCGCAGACCTGGTGGGGCGCCTTGGCCTCGCGGCACTGCGGGCAGGTGCCCACCGAGACCGGCTGCAGGGCGTCGTGGGTGCGGCGCTTCGCCGTCCGGGTCTTGGAATGTCGGCGTTTGGGATTCGGCACGAGTCAGTTCTCCTTCTGTCGGTTGAGCAGACCCTTGAGCGGCGCGAGCCGGGGATCTTCCCAGACCGGGTTGCATCCGCACTCGGTGCGGTTCAGATTGGCCCCGCAGGTGGAGCAGAGGCCGCGGCACGACTGCGCGCACAGCGGCTTCATCGGCAGCGTGAGCTGAAACTGCTCGCGCATCAGATCCGTCAGGTCGAGCATGCCGTCGGCGTAGAACGCCGTCGTCAAATCGTCCTCGGTAATTTCCCGCTCGGCCTCGGCCTCGGCATCCTTCTGCTGGGGCACGTAACGGAGCTCGAACGCCGATTCGACCGGCAGCGGGAACGGGTCCAGGCAGCGCCCGCAGTCGAGCTCGAGCGTGGTTCGCACCGTCCCGATGGCCCGGTAGGAGTCGGTCCCCTTCTTCTCGACGTCAATCGAGAGAAAGACCGGCGACACGACCCGATAGTCCGGATCCTGCGGCTCGAAGTCGGCCGGCTGGAACGTCCGTTCGACGCGCTGACGGCCGCCGTGCAGCTTGCTGAGGTCGAATAGCATGGCTCTCTGGCCGCCCGGCAGTCCGAGCGGGAACCAGGCATTATACCAGCTACCAGCTACCAGCTACCAGCTGCCAGCTGCCAGCTTCCAGCTGCCAGCTCCCAGTTCCCGGGTTCCGGTTGCCGACCCCAGGCTGGAAGCTGGCAGCTGGAAGCTCGAAGCTGCCTACTGGCCTCCCCTCTCACCCCCACGACTTCGGAATGAACAGCTGTTCGTAGAGGCTGATCGAATAGCGGTCGGTCATGCCGGCCAGGAAGTCGCGCGCGGCGGCGTCGAGCCCTTCCTCCTCGACGGTGCGGAGGTCCAGGAATTCCGCGGGCGCCTCCCGCACCTTTTCCCACAGCCCGCCCAGGATGCCTCCCGCCTTCCGGAACTCGGCCGTCGCGGCCTCGTTCTCGTAGACGGCCTCGAACAGGAAGCTGCGCAGGCCGACGGTCGCCTGCAGGACTTCGTCGCTCATCCGGATCTCGGTCAGGCCGCCGTCCAGGCTGCGGACGATGACGTCGGTCACCATGCGGCCGATCCGCGCCGCGCCGCTGGCGCCCAGCACCGCGACGTGTTGCCGCGGCAGGTCCTCCTCCTTCAGCAGCCCGGCCCGCACCGCGTCGTCGATGTCGTGGTTCACGTAGGCGATGATGTCGGCGACGCGCGCGATCTGGCCCTCGACGGTGCTGGCGCGGTGCTCCGGCGGGGCGCCGACCGGCATGCCGCTCTTGCCCTTGGAATGCCGGGCGATGCCGTCGCGCACCTCCCAGGTGAGGTTGAGGCCGGCGCGATCCTTCTCGAGCACGTCGACGATGCGGAGGCTCTGCTCGTAGTGATTGAAGCCGCCGGGAATCAGGTCGTTCAGGACGCGCTCCCCCGCGTGCCCGAACGGGGTGTGGCCGAGATCGTGGCCGAGGGCAATCGCCTCGGTCAGATCCTCGTTGAGCTGGAGGACCTTGGCGATGCTGCGCGCGATCTGCGACACCTCGAGGGTGTGGGTCAGCCGGGTGCGGTAGTGATCCCCGGTAGGGGCGAAGAACACCTGGGTCTTGTGCTTGAGGCGGCGGAACGCCTTGCAGTGGATCACGCGATCGCGATCGCGCTGGAACACCGGGCGGATCGGATCGGGCGGCTCGTCTCTCAGCCGGCCGCGCGAGTCGCCGCTCTTCGCCGCCTGGGGAGCCAGGACGGCACGCTCACGCGCTTCGAGCGCCTCACGAATGCTGGTCACGGAATCGGCCCTCGCGGCGCCGGCCGCGCGTCGGCGCCTGATGACGAAGTCATCGGCGGATGATCTCCGGAAGAAAACTGGTGCCGTGGCCGAGCGGGCCCACTGCGAAGAGGTCGGCGATGGTCTGGCCGAGATCCGCGAACGTCGCGCGCGTCCCCAGATCGACACCCGGCCGCACGGCGGCTCCAACGGCGAACACCGGCACGTACTCGCGCGCGTGGTCGGTGCTGGGCGTGGTCGGATCGTTGCCATGATCGGCGGTGACGATGAGCAGGTCGCGCGGAGCGAGCGCCGGCAGCAGGGCGCCGAGATGCCGATCGAACCGTTCCAGGTTCCCGGCATA
>JAYTEJ010000151.1:0-1921 GCA_043735365.1 Acidobacteriota bacterium | reverse complement strand
GGCAGGGCCGCGCCGCCGCCGGTGCCGAGCCTGGGAAAGCCAAGCCGTCCATCACCCTCAAGGCTACTCCCGTCATGGGCTTCTCCCCCGCCCGCATCGTCGTCACCGCCGAACTGCGGGGCGGTGAGGAGGCCCAGGAACTCTACTGCGCCAGCGAAGAATGGGACTGGGGCGACGATACCCGATCGAAGAACTCGTCCGACTGCGATCCCTACGAGGCCGGCAAGAGCGCGATCAAGCGCCGTTTTACCATCGAGCACGTCTTCGAGACCGCTGGAGAGTACCGGATTCAGTTCAGCCTGAAGCAGAAGAACAAGCTGGTGGCGCGCGGCAGCACCGATGTCAAGATCAGGCCCGGTATCCGCGACAACTCCGATATGCGCTGAGGCTGGCCCGGGGCATTACGGGATCTCCGTGAGCCCCGCCTCCGCAGGCGCAGCTTCATCCAGCCACCAGGCCCGCACCTCGGGCACCGCCGGATCGGCGAGCGAGACGATCATCTGCAGGAATCCGGCGTCGTGCGATTGACGGCGATCGGTGGCCGAAGGCACCGCCGCCGATCGCGGGTGGGAATGATAAGCGCCGACGACAGAGCGGCGTGCGGCGCGCGCCTTCCGGATGGCGGCGAAATGGTCGGCCGGATCGATCAGAAAGGTCGTCGGCGCGGCGTCGAGGTTGCGGGCCGGGCAGGCTTCCTCGACGATACCGTCTGCGCCGATCAGCAGACCGCAGCACTCCAGCGGCGCCTCGGCGCGGGCATGCGCGACGATTGCCTCTAGAACGGCCCGCCGGATTTTCAGCGCCCCTTCCCCCACACTGCCGGCCGCCGTTGTCCGCGAAGGCTTCTCCACGCTACGAGCGCAGCTCCGGGCGGTCGCGAAACTGGTCCAGCGCCTCGGGATTGGCGATCGCTTCGCGGTTGCGGACCTCGAGCCCATGGACAACGTCGCGGACGGCCAGCTCGACGATTTTGCCGCTGCGGGTGCGCGGGATGTCGGCGACCTGGACGATGCGCGCGGGGACGTGGCGCGGCGTGGCGCCGGTCCTGACCTCGGTCCGGATGCGCGCTTCCAGATCGGGCGTCAGCGACAGGCCCTCGCGCAGCCGCACGAACAGCACGATGCGCTCGTCGTGGTCGAGGCGCTGACCGATGACCAGGCTCTCGACCACCTCGTCGATGCGATCCACCTGGCGGTAGATCTCCGCCGTGCCGATGCGGACTCCAGCTGGATTGAGGACGGCATCCGAGCGGCCGTGGATGACGACGCCGCCGTGCGGGGTCAGTTCGGCATAGTCGCCGTGGTGCCAGAGGCCGGGGAACTTCGTGAAATACGCGGCCCGGTATCTGGCGCCGTCGGGATCATCCCAGAAGGCGACCGGCATCGACGGGAACGGCATCGTGCACACCAGCTCTCCCTTTTCGCCGACGACCGATGTGCCGCGCTGGTCGAAGACGTCCACCTTCATCCCGAGGCCCCTCCCCTGGATCTCCCCCCGCCACACCGGACTGATCGGATTGCCCAGCACGAAACAGGAGACGATGTCGGTGCCGCCGGAGATCGAGGCGAGATGGACGTCGCTCTTGATGTCGCGGTAGACGAAGTCGAAGCTCTCCGGCGACAGTGGCGACCCGGTCGAGGTGATCGTCCGCACCGTGTCGAGCCGGTGCGTGGTGCGCGGCGCGAGGCCGGCCTTGGCGACCGCGTCGATGAAGCGCGCCGAGGTCCCGAACAGCGTCATCCCGGTCTCGTCGGCGAAGTCGAACAGGACGCGGCCGTCGGGATGGAACGGCGATCCGTCGTAGAGCAGCAGCGTCGCCTCCGACGCCAGCCCGGTCAGCAGCCAGTCCCACATCATCCAGCCGCAGGTGGTCAAGTAGAACATCCGGTCGCCGGGCTTGACGTCCCAGTGGAGCTGATGC
>JAYTEJ010000150.1:0-4309 GCA_043735365.1 Acidobacteriota bacterium | reverse complement strand
TGATCCCCGGAGAGCCCGACCGCGGCCCGCAGCGGCGTATGCCCGTCGGCATCGTAGACCGCACCGCGGATATGACCGCCGCCCCCCCGAAAGACGATGTCGCCGCGCACCACCTCATGGTTGAATTTGAGGACGATCGGCTTGACGTTGCCGTCGGCGAAGTCGGAGCGGAACGCCGACAGCGTGTAGGAATTGCCGAGCGGAACGGCCGGCAGCGTGTAGCGCCCCCCGGCATCGGTGACGGCGGAGGCGTCCACGCTGATGCCGGCGCCGTCCGCGGTCTCGATGGCATGGAACAGGTACACCTTGATGTTCGCCTGGGGGGTGACGCCGTCCGCCGCGAATACCGTCCCGGCGACGGCGCCGGTCCCCTGCAGCACGATGGTCGCATTGACGACCTGACCAGCCTGCAGCAGGTCGATCGCCGCCGCACCGGTCGTCGCCAGCGCGTCGCTGACCGCGACGATGTCGCGGTGGCCGACCGGGACGTCAGTCAACCGGAAATGTCCCGCGGCATCGGTCACCGTCAGGCTCAATCCGCCGCCGACGCGTGCGTCCGCCACCGGCACGCCGCTGCCGTCGACGACGGTGCCGTCCACGATCCCCAGCCCCAGAGCGAACAGGATCGTCGCCTCGGCCGTGGCGTCCGCGCCGAGGGTGATCCGGGCCTCCCCCTGCTGCAAGGTCGCCTGCTCGAAGGTGGACAGGCGCAGCTGGCCGGCGGCGAGGCCGGCGAACCGGAACGCGCCGTCCGTACCGGTGCGAGCCAGGTCGATCGCGCACTCCGCCGGCGCCGGGTTGCCTGGGCACTTGACGCCGGTCTGGCTCTCGTTCCGGTAGTAGACGACCACCGGCGCATCTGCGACAGGCGCACCGCCGGCCCCCCGGAGGACGTGGCCGACGACCGTTCCGGTCTGGACAACGACCCGCGGCGCATCCTGGCTGAGCAGGGTCAGGTCCCGGATCGTGATGGCGCCGCCGATCGGAATGACGTCGCTTGCCGTCACCTTGGCACGCGCCGCCGTGTTCACGGCTTCGATGAACACGCTGCCCGCCGGCACGCGGCTGACCGCGTACTGACCGTCGGCGTCGCTCGTCGCGCCGTACGACGAATCATCGGTCAAGCTGGTGACGCGCAGGCTGGTGCCGGCCAGCGGGCGGCCGTCCTCCCCGAGCGTCCGCCCTCGCAAGGTGCCGCGACCGAGCAGCGCGACGTTGACGTTCAGCCGCTGGCCGTCGCGCTGGATGGTGAAGTCAACTTTGCGCCCGTCGCCGGTGGCCGGATCCGAGACGCTCGCCCGGTTGACGGTGCCGCCCCGGATCCAGTCGAACGCGAAGCGGCCAGCCGCGTCGGCAACGCTCGATCCCAGGCCAACCGTCGCACCGCAGAACTGCATGAACATGCGCACGTCGGCGAACGGTAGCGGCTGGCCCTCGGCGCTCAGCACCTGGCCAGTGACGACAGCCGCGGAATCGGTGACGGTCGCTTCGATCGGCAGGGTCTGCGGCTCCATGACGCGCCCCGCCGCGTCGGTGACGCCGGCGATCGTGATCTGCCTCGGCACGAACGGTCCGACCGCATTCCGAAGTCCGAGAAACGCAATCCGCCGGCCGGGCTGCAGCGCCACACCGACGACGGCGTTACCGTCGACCAGGTAGCGGGTGATGCCGCTGGCGGCGAGGCGATCCTGGACCGCCTCCGGTGTGACCTCGGTGCTGAAGAGGACCGCAACGATGCGCCCCAGCTGGGCGCGCAGCGTCGCCGCCTCCGGCGTCCCGTCCAATACCAGCGTGGTCGTGCACGACGCGATGTCGGCCTCGGCCTGCTGCACCGCACTCAGGACGCGCGGCGGCGGCGGGACGATCGGCCCGTCCGACGCCGGGAGCCTCACCACGGAAGGGGCACCGGACACCGGCAGGTCGAGCAGCACGCGGTAGGGGTCGGTCGCGGCGAACGGCGACGCGGCGCCGCCGTCGCCGGTGAGCCCGGCAAAGGCCACCTGCCGGAGCCCTCCGTTGCCATCGGGAACGACAAGGCTGACGTCGAAGGGGCTGGCCGGGTCGGCGCCCGGAACCGGATCGAACTGCAGGTGGTACTCGCCCGGCTCCGGCGCCACCAGCACGATCGCCTCGCCGATCCGCTGGCCGTTGTCCGAGAGGGGAACGACATCGCCGAACGGAATCGTCTTGACGACCTTACCGGCGGCGTCGGTGCGGCCGACGCGGCGACCCGAGGCATCCACGAGGCTGATCGAGTACGGCGCCACCCCGGCGCGCGTCGTCGTCACAATCGACAGGTGCGGCGGGCGGGTGATGACGTTCCCGCCCAGGGTGCGATGGAAGGTCGCGGCGTCAGCGGCTCTTATCTGCGGCCCGAGCACCGCGCCCACCGCCGCGGCGAAGGTGTCACCGCGCAGAGATTGTCGCCGCAGGGCATCGAAGGCGGCGGCGTCAGCGCGGGCGAACGCCAGGTCCGCCGGGTCGGAATAGCGGCTCGCCAGCCGGTTGTAGTCGCTGCCGATGAAGTCGAACGCCAGCTGCGCGGCGCTGTCGGGCACTGGCTCGTGCAGCTGGATACGGAAGCCGGCCTCGGCGACCTGTACCGCGCGGTCGAGCACGATCTGCTTCGACATCCGGGCCACGTTCTTCGGCAACGCCGCGGCCGGCGCGGTCGCGACCGCCCAGGCCTTGCCGAGCAGCCCGAGCGACGCGGTGCGCAGCGCCGCCGGCAGGCCGTTGGCCTCCTTCGGCAGGATCAAAGAATCGGGCGACACCGGGACACCAAGCTCCCCCACCGACGTCTTCAGGGAAAACTGGCCGGCGACGTTGGCGTCGCTGTCGAGCGTCGCCGCGGTGACCCTGCCGGTAGTCCGGGCGATGAGATCGAAGCTCACCGTCGCCGAGTCGCCGGGCGGGATGCTGTCGATGCTCCGCCCGGCATCCCCGACCACCGCAGCGCCGGCGACGTTGCGGGCGTAAAGATTGACGCTGACGAAGTTTGCCGGGGATTCGGACGTATTGGTGACGGTGACGTCGAGCGTATAGGGCTCGCCGGCGGAGACCACCTCGGGATGGGTGAAGGTCAGCGAGAACGCGGGGTTGCGCACGAGCACGGACCCGGCGGCGCGGCCGGTGATCGACACTGGGCCCCCGGGCAGGCCGCGCAGCGTGCCGGCGAGCGCGAACTCGATGACGTGCGTGCCCTCGCGCCGCCCCTCGACCAGATACTCGGCGCTGCCGCTCTCCCCCGGCGCCAGCGTCAGGACGTCGTCTCCCGTCCCAAGCCTGCCGTCGGCCCCCGCCTGAGCCACCAGCCGCACCCGCGGGCTCTCGCCCTCGGCGCTCCGCGCCATGCGCAGGGGATCGTCGTCCGATCCGCTCACGGTATCGACGCCGGCCGGCAGCAGGATGCTGCCCCTGAGGTCCTCCACGGTCAGATTCGATCCGGCCGGGGCGACGTTGCCGACCATCAGCATGACGCTGAAGAACTGGTTCAGGAAGCCGATGTCGCCGGGAATAATGACCACCCCGGGGATCGGGGGGACCACCAGCGTCTGCCCCTGGAGGTTGGCGACCGAGAGCGTGAAGCCGACCACCTGCAGGTTGGGAATCCGGGTCTGCAGCCGCAGGGTGTCAGGGATGATCGTCTTGAGCGTCGGCAGCGAGACCGCGCCGATGGCGGCGAGGTCGGCGCTGCCGACCGTCGTATCCTGCGGCGCCTGCAGCGTCGGCAGCACCACCGGAAAGTTGATGCGGACGGGGTTGTCCTCGATGGCGAACGCCGCGGTGAAGTTATAGGCCTGAAAACTGGACTTGTCGAAGACGATGCCCTTGTCCCGGATTTCCTGGGCGGTCAGGGCGCGCGCTGTCACCTGGGTCACGAGCAGCTTGTCGATGACCTGGATGGTGACGCTCTCCGGCGTGCCGCGCATCAGGATCTGCCCGCCGCTTTCGAGCCGGATGTCGTCGAGCGTGTAGATTCCGGCGACCGTCAGCGGTGGAATCGCAAAGGGCGTGTTCGGCGTCGTGACCAGTTCGCGGCCGAGCGGCACTTCCGGCCCGCGCAGCGTCCCCTTGACGACGGCGTCCGGGGCAAACGCCGGCAGTCCGGACGGCGGCGTCTCCGCCTGGAGAAAGGTGCTGACAATGGTGGCGATGTCGCGAGGCACGACCTGGGTGGCCGGCTCGACTCGCATCCCGACGCCGAGCAGGAGAATGTCCTCGCGTCCGAGCGTGCGCTCCTGCGCCGCCCCCGGGATGGCGCCCGCGGCCACAACCACGCAGAGGCAGGCGATTCGACGGAGCAGGG
>JAYTEJ010000149.1:0-7077 GCA_043735365.1 Acidobacteriota bacterium | reverse complement strand
GCGTTGTCGGTGAAGTAGGCCGATTCGTCGACGTAGTTCGTGTACGGCGTCGTCCCGGTATAGGTCCAGGCGTCGGCGCTGAAGTTGGCGCCGCTGAATTCGACGATGCCCTGGCCTGCGAAGAGCATCAGCTTGTAGTGCATGATGCCGTTCGCGGTGCGGCGGCGCATCGGGATGCCGGCCGTCTGGAGCTCCGCCAGGCGCTGGGCGTTGTAGAGGTTGGTGGCGTTGGCGCGTGTGTCCATGATGACCCGCACCGGTACGCCGGCGTCGAACTTCTTGATGAGTTCGGTCGTGTAGCGGGCATCCTCCATGAACCAGAAGCCCACGTCGATGCCGACGGTCTCGGCGCGGATGTAATTGATGAGGATGGCGCGGCAGTCCTCAAAAGACGGGTCGCACAGCCGGTCGAGGGCGCGGGCCTGTGCGGCGCCGGGACCCGTGAGGATGGCGGCGATGAACGCCAGGATAAGACCGAAACGGACGTTGAGCTTGCTCATATTTTATTTTGCCTTCCCGGTGCAACGCATACGCTCCCGGGTCGCCCTATCTCGATGCGAACGATATGCCATCGCGCCTGCAGCTTTTTACGCCTGAAATGCCAGGAAGTCTCTCCCGCGGCCCGCCCCCCTCTGCCGTCGTCGGGGCAGAGTGGCACCCCCGGGGGAAACAGTGGGAGCCGAGTTCCCATGGACCTTCGCACCCAGGGTTGCGGAACGGCCCGCGCAGAGTTGACAACCGGGACCACCTTAAGTAATCATTAATCCGGATTTACGGATGAATAGCACCCCGTGAGCGCCGCGATTTTCGATGACCTCTCCGCCCTCTCCGACGCCACCCGCGGCCGGATGCTGTTGCTGCTCGACCGGCACGAGCTGATGGTGTCGGAGCTCTGCGAGATTCTGCAGCTGCCCCAGTCGACCGTCAGCCGGCACCTGAAGACACTCGGCGATGCCAGCTGGGTGGCGTCCCGGCGCGAAGGTACCTGCCGCTACTACACCCTCGCGCTCGACGAACGCGGCGCTCCGGCCCGGCGGCTGTGGTCGCTGCTGCGCGAGCAGGTCAGCGCCACCGCCGGCGCCGGTCAAGATGCCTGGCGTCTCAAGGAGCTCCTGGCCCGGCGGCGTTCGACCTCGGAGGAGTTCTTCGAGTCGGCGGCAGGGCAATGGGACAAGCTTCGCGACGAGCTCTTCGGCGCGGCGTCGCATCTGCAGGCGCTGGCCGGACTGCTCGACGAACGCGCGGTGATCGGCGACCTCGGCTGTGGCACCGGCCAGGTCGCCGGCGCGCTCGCGCCGTTCGTGGCGCGAGTCATCGCCGTCGATCGCTCGGGCGAGATGCTGCAGGCGGCCCGGCGCCGCCTCCGGCAGGCGGCGAACGTCGAAGTGCGGCGCGGCGAGCTCGAAACGCTGCCGATCGCCGACGCCGAGCTCGATGCCGCGACTCTGCTGCTCGTGCTTCACCACGTCGCCGCTCCGGCGGCGGCGCTCGCCGAGGCGGCGCGGGTACTACGTCCCGGCGGACGCCTCCTCATCGCCGACATGCTGCCCCACGACCGCGACGACTACCGGCGGCAGATGGGGCATGTGTGGCTCGGCTTCAGTGGCGAACACCTCGGCGGCCTGCTCGCCGACGCCGGCTTCGAGCGGGTCCGCATCGTCCCGCTCGCCGCGCAGGCCTCCGCGAAGGGGCCCGCGCTCTTTGTCGCCACGGCGGTCAAGGGCCCGCGGGCGGATATAGGACCATCGGGAATTCATCGTTCAACAGAAGGGATAGCTGGATGACTACTGCAGTGAAAGACATACACGCGTTCGAGGCGGCGGTGAAGGCCGGTCGCGAGCCGTTCAAGGTCAAGGATCTTTCCGAGGCCGAGTTCGGCCGCAAGGAGATGCGGCTCGCCGAGCAGGAGATGCCCGGGCTGATGACGCTGCGCGCGCGTTACAAGGGAAAGAACCCGCTCGCCGGCGCCCGCATCATGGGCAGCTTGCACATGACGATTCAGACCGCGGTGCTCATCGAAACCCTGGTCGATCTCGGCGCCGACGTCCGCTGGGTCTCCTGCAACATCTTCTCGACCCAGGATCACGCCGCCGCGGCGGTGGTGGTCGGCCGCCCCGAGCTCGGCGGCACGCCGCAGAACCCCAAGGGCACCCCGGTGTTTGCCTGGAAGGGGGAGACCCTCGACGAATACTGGTGGTGCACCAGCGAGGCGCTGATGTGGCCCGACGGCAAGGGGCCGACCCAGATCGTCGACGACGGCGGCGACGCGACGCTGCTGCTCCACAAGGGCGTGGAGTTCGAGAAGGCCGGCAAGGTTCCCGCCTTCGACGCCGACAAGGAGCCTGAGGAATGGGGCGTGATCCTCGAGCTGCTGCGCAAAGAGCTCAAGGAAAATCCCACTCGCTGGACCAAGGTCGCCGCCGACATGCGCGGCGTCAGCGAAGAGACCACCACCGGCGTGCACCGGCTCTATCAGATGATGGAGAACGGCACGCTGCTGTTCCCGGCGATCAACGTCAACGACTCGGTCACCAAGAGCAAGTTCGACAACATCTACGGCTGCCGCCACTCGCTCGTCGACGGGCTCAACCGCGCCACCGACGTCATGCTCGGCGGCAAGGTGGCGGTGGTGTTCGGTTTCGGCGAGGTCGGCAAGGGCTGCGCCCAGGCGCTCCGCGGCCAGGGCTGCCGCGTCGTCGTCACCGAGGTCGACCCGATCTGCGCCCTGCAGGCGGCCATGGAAGGCTACGAAGTCAAGACCCTCGAAGACGTGGTCGCGACCGCCGACATCTTCATCACCGCCACCGGCAACCTCAACATCATCACCGCCGCGCACATGGCGAAGATGAAGGACAAGGCCATCGTCGGCAACATCGGCCACTTCGACAACGAGATCGACATGGCCGGCCTGAAGAAGGTGAAGGGGATCGAGCGGATCAACATCAAGCCCCAGTACGACGAGTACCGCTTCCCGGACGGCCACAGCGTCATGGTGCTGGCGGAGGGACGGCTGCTGAACCTCGGCTGCGCCACCGGCCATCCGAGCTTCGTGATGTCGGCGTCCTTCACCAACCAGGTGATCGCGCAGCTCGAGCTGCACGAGCACAACGACAAGTACGGGAAGAAGGTCTACATCCTGCCGAAGCACCTGGACGAGGAGGTCGCCCGTCTCCATCTCGGTCATCTCGGCGTCAAGCTGACGACGCTGCGGAAGGAGCAGGCGGAGTACCTGGGAGTGCCGGTCGAAGGCCCCTACAAGCCCGAGCATTACCGCTACTGATCAGCGGTGCTCAGGGGCGGCGCGACCGCCGCGCCGCCCCATTCTTCGCCGGCGGCCGCCCGGCCTGAGACTGCCGCTCCCCAGAAAGGGAGCGATACGATCCAGGTGCCGCGGGGTTCCACCGGGTTCTGCGGGGTTCTACCGGGTTCGGTTCAGCGGGACTCAGCCGGGTTCGGCGTCGTCGTCCTCGAGCGGCTCGTTAAGGAAGCGGACCAGTGGCATCGCCGCCTTGAAGGTCTCGAGCAGCGCCGGGTAGAACTTCGCGGTGGTCGCAAAGGCTGGGGGGAACTCCCGGCCGACCAGGAAGTACTTGAATGTGAGGTACTCGGCGGCCGGGTCATCGGCGGTGTAGCCGCGCGGCACCCGCTTCAGCCGATCGCCGTCGAGCGTTCCCAGCACCCGCTTGAACGGCCGCGCCTGCACGAGCGCATGCACTTCAGGGTAGGTGTCGGCAATGTGAGCGCGGATTCGCACCAGGTGCTGCGGCTCCGGCGCATAGAACCCCCCGCCCATCCACACCCATCGTGGATTCACCTCCAGATATAGTCCCGCGCCACCTCCCTTCGGGAGGGTGCGCCAGCGGAACGACGCCGCCACCTGGGTCTTGAGCGGCGACTTGTCGTCGCTGAAGCGGGTGTCCCGGTAGATGCGGTACAGCGACGCCTTGGGCGACGCCGCCAGCTCAGGGGCAAAGCGCCGGAAATCGTGCGCCAGTTGTTCGATGACCTCGATCATCGGCCCGCGAACGACGCGATCGTAGTCGTCGCGCCGGGCGCGGAACCATTCCCGGTTGTTGTTGCGCTTCAAGGCGCGGAGGAAGCGCAGCGACTCGACCGTGAACCTCGGGGGCATGCCCCATTATCCCGCGGTCCGATCCCGGCGCCAGTGCAGGCCGGAGGCGGCCGGCGGGCCCTCCGGCGTGAGCTCAGCGGCTCGCGGTTCACCTGGCGGTCAGCAGGGGGGGGACGCGCTCCTCGAGAAGGGCGACAAGCTCGGGCTGGAGGAAGGTGAACTCGTCGGGAATCTGCAGGCAGACCAGCCGGGGGATGGCGGGATGCCGCGGAAACATCTCCTCGATCGCCAGCCGCTGGTCGTCGTCCATGATGACGACCAGGTCGGCCCAGTCGAGCATCCGCGGCGTCACCCGCACCATCGCGTCGGCGCAGGTCCCCGCGGACCGGACCTCGAGATCGGGGCGCTTGCAGAACAGGCGCTCGGCAGTCGCGCTGCGGACGCGGTTCTGGCGGCAAACGAACAGGATTCTGCGTAAGGGAAGTGCCGCGGGCATGGGAACCGGATCATGTTAACAAAGGATCTGTTGCGCGCGCTGTGGGATAATCACGGAGTCGGGGCGTAGCGCAGCCTGGTAGCGCATCTGCTTTGGGAGCAGAGGGTCGGGGGTTCGAATCCCTCCGCCCCGACCATTTGTCCTACACGCCTAAGACTTGGCAGAAGCTGGTAACCCTGGGCGTCTTCCGGGGCACGGGGCTTGCTAGAGGATGGTCGTGCTCTCGTCCATCGACGGCCTCCCTGTGGACGTGCCGTCCTCAACAGTTCTCATCTGCACCTTCAACCGGAGCGCCTCGCTCCGCCAGACACTCATGAGCCTGGCCCGGATGGACCGGGCGAGTGGCCCTTGGGACGTCCTCGTCGTGGACAACAACTCCAGCGACGACACCCGCGCGGTGGTCGCCGCCCTGGCTCCGGGCTTCCCGGTGCCACTTCGGTACCTTCACGAGCCCCGGCAGGGGAAGTGCCACGCCCTCAACACCGGTATTGGCGCGACCACCTCCCAGGTGGTCGTGTTCACGGACGACGACGTGATTGTCAGCCCGGGCTGGCTGGAGGCAGCGGTCGCGCCGCTGCGGGCCGGCGCGGATGCCGACTACACCGGCGGTCCGGTCGAGGCGATCTGGGGCGCACCACGACCGCCATGGCTGCCCGCCGGGAACAGCAACCTGTGGGGGACGATTGCCACCCTCGACTATGGCCCGGAATCGTTCGTCTTCGAAGAGCGCCAGCGGATTCCCATCGGCGCGAACATGGCGGTGCGGCGATCGGTATTCGATCGGGTGGGGGTGTTCGATCCGCGGCTTGGCCGGGTCGGGAAGTCGCTCCTGGGCCAGGAGCAGGCGGAATTTTTCCACCGGACCAGGCGCGCCGGGCTGAGGGGATTGTATGTCCCGGAGATGAAGGTCGCTCATCACGTGCCGGCGGCGCGGCTGACCAAGTCCTACTTCCGGCGATGGTGGTATTGGAAGGGCATCGCGCGCGCGCGGCTGCACCGCCTTCATCCCGAAACCGAACTGGGGATGGATCTCCGCCGCGTGCCGAGGATTTTCGGCGTGCCGCGGTTCGCCTTTGGTGAAGTTGTCGCCCATGCCCGGGGAGTCGTCGCCGGACTGATCCGGCGCGACGCGGAGCGCGCCGCCGAAGAAGAAATGCTGCTGATGTATGCCGTCGGCTATCTCCGTGAAGGCCGGCGGAAGGGGACCGTGGAGGACCGGGAAGGCGGTCCCGACGCTAATCGGGACCCGGCGCAGCTGGTCGAGGACGCCGCTCCTTGACACCGCGGCGTGCCGCCCAGCGCTCGCGGAAGAACCCCAGGTAGTACCACAGCCGCGTCTCGTGGAAGAAGCGGCGGTTCCCGTCCAGCGTCACCGCGGCGCCGACAAAGCCGGCAAGGTGCTCGAGGCACTCTCGATATAGGAAGAGCGGCGATCCCCCCAGCCGTCTGACGTCCGGACGCTCCTCGACTAACGCCCCTTCGGGACTGAGGCTGTCCCGGAACCGCATGCGGGCGTGATACCTCCCGGTCGTCGCCTGCCACCGCCGGTGGTAGCGCCGCTCGAGCCGGTCGGCCGGCACCTCCACCGAGATTTCCATCTCCGGCAGGTAAAGTCCCTGTCGCCCCGCGCGCCACAGCCGCAGCTCGAACTCGCGATCCTGGTTCCGGGGATAGTCGGGCGAGAAGCCGCCCACCGCGTCGAAGGCCTCCCGCCGGCACCCGAGATTGGCGCTGAGCAGGCAGGCGGAGGCCTGACGGGCATTGAGGTATTCGGCCTCCGGCCGGTCCTGGATGGCGATCGGCCCGGCGTGCGGCACCGTCAGCCACGACGGCCGTGGCGTGATCCACCGCGGAGTGATCCGTCCGCCGATGCAATCCGCCTCGGGGTGCTCGTCGAACGCCCGTTTCATCGCCCGCACCCAGTCCCTCCCGGCCACCCCGTCGTCGTCCACAAACGCGACGATCGGGGCGGCGGTCGCGGCGACGCCCGTATTGCGCGCGTAGGACACCCCCTGACGCGGCTCGAACAGGTAACGGACCTGCCCTGCGGGCGCCTGCGCGGCGATCCGCTCGACCACCCGCCTCGTGTCGTCGGTGGAGTTGTTGTCGACGACGACGATGTCGTAGCGGACGCCGGCGGTGGTCTGGTCGAGCAGACTGGTGAGCAATGGCTCGAGCTGCCGCGCCCGATTCCAGGAGGGAATGATGATCGACAGATCGACCGGATCGGGCATCAGTCTAGATTCCCGTCACCGTGGATCGTGGCATAAGTCCCGGAGCGCGGCGCCCGAAGGCGGCAGAGACCGCAGGTGCCGTCGCAGCACCGCGCCGAAATGTTCGACCTGCCCGAAGTTGTGGGGCAGGCCGAGGAGATAGCGCATGGTCGCGCCAAACGGCTGCGGGTTGCAAGCTCGACGCCAGCCTCGCGCGCCTCGGCGCAGTTGTAAATCCGCGCTGACCTTCGTACCATTATCAGTGGATGACGCGCGACGAGGGACTCCTCTGGCGA
>JAYTEJ010000148.1:0-5708 GCA_043735365.1 Acidobacteriota bacterium | reverse complement strand
GACGACGACACGGCCAGTGCCGTGAGGGCACCGGAGACTGAACACCCCAAACGGCACACGGGTAACTCTTCATTGATAGCGAAGCGCCTGTGCCGGGTCGAGCCGGGCGGCCTGGCGCGACGGGTAAATCGTCGCGATCAGGCAGATGACCATCGCCGAGGCCAGGACGATGGCGAAATCGAGCGGCTGCAGCGTAAACGGGACGTAGGAAATCGAATAGACCTCGATCGGGACGTGAATCAGCTTGTAGTGATCGAGAATGTAGATCAGGCCGTAGCCGGCGATCGCGCCTCCGGTCGTGCCCAGCAGGCCGATAATCAGCCCCTGCAGCATGAAGATGCGGCGGATGCTGGCGGCCGAGCTCCCCATGGTCTTGAGGATGGCGATATCGCGGCTCTTCTCCATCACCAGCAGGATCAGCGACGCGACGATGTTCAGCGCCGCTACCATCACGATCAGCCCGATGGTGATCGAGATGGCCATCTTCTCGAGCCACAGCGCCGAGAACAGCGCGCCGTTGAGGTCGGCCCAGTCCTGCGCGAGGTACTCGGCGCCGAGCTGCAGCGGGATCGCTTCGCTCACCCGCTGCGCCGCGAACATGTCGTCGAGCTTGAGCTCGATGAAATCCGGCTCGGTGCGGCCGAGCACGCGTTCGGCGACGTCGAGGCGCACGAAGCCATAGCCGCTGTCGTACTCGAAGAGCCCGAGGCTGAACGTCCCCGCCACCTTGAACGGCCGCGGCCGCATGTACAGGCCCACCGGGGTCATCGTCCCCTCGGAGGTAATCAGCTGCACGGTGTCGCCGATCCGCACCTTGAGCTGCGCCGCCAGATCCTTACCGACGAGAATGGTGGGGGTGGTCCCCGGCGGCGTGTCGAGCGCGTCGAGCCCGCCCGACAGCATCGCCTTCTCGATCTGGGTGACGGTCTTTTCCTGCGCCGGCACGACGCCTTTGACCTCGATGAACGCCTGGCCGCCGCCGTCGCTGGTGAGCAGCGCCTTGCCCTGCACCACCGGCGCGGCACCCACCACCCGCGGCAGGGCGAGAAGCTTGCCGACTTCCGCCTGCGCATCGCTGATGCCCCCCGCCTTCATCACGTAGACGTGGGCCGCGGAGCCGACGATGCGGTCGCGAAGCTCTCCCTGGAGGCCGGTCATGAGCGCCAGGGCGATGAGGAGCGCCATGACGCCGACCATCACCCCGAGCACGGAAATGAGCGAGATCAGCGAAATGAAGGCCTGGCGGCGGCGCGCAAGCAGGTAGCGGAGCGCCACGAACAACTCGAAGGGCAGGTCCATCGGGCTACTTGCTCCGCATCAGCGGGAACAGGATGACGTCGCGGATGGAAGGGCTGTTGGTCAGCAGCATCACCAGGCGGTCGATGCCGACGCCTTCTCCCCCGGCCGGAGGCAGCCCGTACTCGAGGGCGCGGATGTAGTCCTCGTCCATGGCGTGCGCCTCAGTGTCGCCGGCGGCGCGGTCGGCGAGCTGCGCCTCGAAGCGGCGGCGCTGCTCCGCCGGATCGTTGAGCTCGCTGAAGGCGTTCGCCACCTCGAAGCCGCCGATGTAGAGCTCGAACCGCTCGACGGTGTCAGGGTCGCCGGGCTTCTGCTTGGAGAGCGGCGACACCTCGGTGGGAAAGTCGTAGACGAAGGTGGGCTGGACGAGGTCGTGCTCGTTGAGGCGCTCGAAGATCTCGGTGGCGATCTTCCCGGCGCCGTAGCCCGCCTGCACCTCGATGCCGAGCTGTTTCGCCAGCGCCGCCGCGGTGTCGCGGCCGCGGAGATCGGCGTCGGTGACATCGACGCCCAGCCGCGCGCTGGCCGCGGTGCGTGCCCCTTCCCGCAGCGAGATGCGGCGATAGGGGGCGGCGAGGGAAATCCGATGCTCGCCGAAGGTCACGGTCTCGCTGCCGGTGGCCTCGCGGGCGCAGGTCGCCAGCATCGCCTCGGTCATGTCCATGAGCTCCTCGTAGCCGGTGTAGGCCTGATAGAACTCGAGCATGGTGAACTCGGGGTTGTGCTGGGTCGAGATGCCCTCGTTGCGGAAATTGCGGTTGATCTCGTAGACGCGCTCCAGCCCCCCGACCACCAGCCGCTTGAGGTAGAGCTCGGGCGCGATGCGCAGGAACAACTGCATGTCGAGGGCGTTGTGGTGGGTCACGAACGGCCGGGCGAGGGCGCCGCCGGCGATCGGCTGCATCATCGGCGTTTCGACCTCGAGATACGCACGCGCGTTGAGAAAGGTCCGAATCGAGGCGAGCACCCGGCTGCGCACCTCGAAGGTGCGCCGCGAGTCGGGGTTGACGATCAGGTCCAGGTAGCGCTGGCGGTAGCGGATCTCGACGTCGCTCAGCCCGTGCCACTTCTCCGGCAGCGGCAGGAAGCACTTGACCAGGAACTCGAGGCTCGACGCGAAGATGGTCAGCTCGTTGGTCTTGGTGCGGAACAGCTTGCCGCGAACGCCGATGAAGTCGCCGAGGTCGAGCAGCTTGAAGATCGCGAAGTCGCGCTCCGACAGCGCGTCCTTGCGGACGTAGACCTGGAGCCGCGATCGGCCGTCCGAGATCACCAGGAAGTTGGCCTTGCCGAAGCTGCGGATGGCCAGCACCCGCCCGGCCGTCGTCGTCTCGACCGGCGAGGCCTCGAGGATTTCGGCGCTGCTCTCCGAGTGGGCGGCGACGAGCTCGTCCACGGTATGGGTGCGGGGGAAGGTGTGCGGATACGGATCCACCCCGAGCCGCTGGAGCTCTTCGAAATTGGCGCGGCGCTGCAGCAGCTGATCGGACTCGCGAACGTCTTCGGCCATGTCGATTCTGATTACTCCCGCTTCAGTTCTTTGCGGACGGCGTCGAGCACGCCGTTGACGAACGGCACGGCCTCCTCGCCGGAATAGGTGCGCGCCAGCTCGATGCCCTCGTTGATGACCACCCGCGCCGGGGTCTCGGCCTCGGCGAGCAGCTCGTAGACGCAAAGGCGCAGCACCAGGCGATCGATGACGACCATGCGTTCGATCCGCCAGTTCTGCGCGTGGGCGGTGATGATCGCGTCGATCTCGGGCAGGCGTTTGTGGGTGCCGGCCGCCAGGCCGTTGGCGAACTCGCGCATGTCGTCCGGGACTTCGGCGTCCTCGTCGTGCGCCGGCCAGTAGGAGCCGATCGCCTCGTAGGCGCTGGCCCGCCCGATCTCCATCTGGTAGAGCATCTGCAGCGCCGCTTCGCGGGCGCGGCGGCGGCCGGTCCCGGCGGGGAGCGGCGTCATCACTCGGTGCCGCCGGCCGGAGCCGGCTTGAAGCCGAAGGCGCGGGGCGCGGCGGCGACCCGCGCGGGCTTGCGTCCCAGCCGCCGGAACAGAATGGCCATCTCGATGCCGGCGGCGGCCGCCTCCCAGCCCTTGTTGTCGCGCCCCGGGCCGGCACGCTCCTCCGCCTGGGCGAGCGAATCGGTGGTCAGCACGCCAAACGCCACCGGCACGCCGGTCTGGCCGGAGGCATCCATGATGCCCTGCGCCACGGCGGACGAGATGTACTCGAAGTGCGGGGTCGCGCCGCGGACGACGCAGCCGAGCGTGATGACGGCATCGAAGCGGCCGGTCGAGGCGGCGTAGCGCGCCGCCTGCGGCAGCTCGAAGGCCCCGGGAACCTCCATCTCGTCGATCTCGGCCCCGGACACGCCGGCCTCCGCCAGCGCCAGCCGCGCCCCGTCGCGCAGCGCGCCGGTGACCGCCGGGTTGAAGCGCGAGACGATGAGGGCGAAGCGATAACCGGCGGCGGAAGGCAGCCCGGCCGCCGGCGCGTTGGGATCTGTATGGCGCACCGCGCTATTTCCCCTTGAACTCCGCCGTGCGCTTCTCGAGAAAGGCCCGCGTCCCCTCGCGCATGTCGTCGGTGGACGCGACCAGCCCGAAGAGCGTCGCCTCGAAGACCTGCGCATCCGCCAGCGGCATCTCCAGTCCGCGGTTGACGGCATCGATGATGTAGCGCACTGCCACAGGCGCTCTGGTGGCCAGCAGTCCCGCCAGCTTCTCAGCGTCGGCCATCAGCCCGTCCGGCGGCAGCACGCGGTTGACCAGCCCGATGCGGAAGGCCTCGGCCGCGGAAATATGGTCGCCGGTCAGCAGCAGCTCGAGGGCCCGGCCGCGGCCGACCAGCCGCGCCAGGCGCTGCGTCCCGCCGTAGCCGGGAATGATGCCGAGATTGATCTCCGGCTGCCCCAGGCGCGCGGTGTCCGCGGCGAGCCGCAGCGTGCAGGCCATCGCCAGCTCGCAGCCGCCGCCGAGGGCATAGCCGTTGATCGCGGCAATCACCGGCTTACCGAGGTGCTCGATCAGGTCGAAGACGCGCTGCCCGCGGAGCGCGTGCTCGCGGCCGCCGGTGGGCGTCTGCACCGACAGCTCGTTGATGTCGGCGCCGGCGACGAACGACTTGTCCCCGGCCCCGGTCAGGATGACCGCGCGCACGCCGGGGTCGTCCTGGCAGGCCCGCAGCGCGCGTTCGAGCTCGTCGAGCGTCCGCGCGTTCAGCGCGTTCAGCACCTTCGGGCGGTTGATGGTCAGCGTCGCCACGGCGTCGGTCCGGGCGACCAGGAGGTTGTCGAAGGGTTCGGCGGTGTGGCTGCTCATGCGTGCGGTCCGCCTCGAGAGGAGGGAAATTTGAGTATACCCCACGCACGTGCAGCCCCTCCTGCCGCAACCGCGATCGCGGCGCCGACGCCGTCGGCCGCCACGTCGAAGACGTCGGGCGTGCGGCCGGGGACGAACGACTGGTGGAATTCGTCGGACGCGCCGTAGGCGACCGCCAGGAGGATTGCCACCGCGGCGCGTCCCCAGGTCACCCCGCGCAGCCGGCCGCCGGCCAGCGCCCGCAGCAGCACGGCGCCGAGCAGCGCATAACCGATGCCGTGCCCCGACTTGTCCGAGATGCCGCCCGGCAGTTCGGTGAGATTGGGAATAGAAGACGCAATGAAGATCAGCACCATCTGCAGCGCGACCGGGCCCCAGAGCAGCAGCGGCGTGCGCAGGGGTGAGGGCTGGTCCGGTGCGCTCACAGCGGCAGCGGGTACATCAGCCACCCGAGCACCAGCGCCGCCAGCAGGAACCCGCCGAACATCATCGCGCCCGTCCGCAGCTGGGTGCGCGGCTCGTCGCGCATCAGCACGGCGAAGACCAGCGACACGAAGAACGCGAACAGCGCGAGCAGCAGGAGATGGCTGGTCACTTGCGGCCCATGCCGATGTCGAAGGCGTCGAGCACGACCAGGGTGTTGAGCAGGCCGGCGACAATCAGGAAGGAGTTGCCGTATTCGTAGGTCACCGCGGTCACGGTGCCGGCGCCGGCATCCACCATCCGCGCCAGCAGCCACGGCGCGCCGGCGCCCAGATTGGCGAAGGCGGCCAGGCCGACGAGGGGCTCGGAGAAATCGAAGGGAAAGATCCGGCCGTGCATCAGCAGGCCGCAGAGAAACATCGCCGGCAGCGCCAGCAGGAAGACGAGCCCCTTCTGCCGCCGGCCCATCCACAAATGCCCGGCGCCGGGCACGACCCAGGCGGCCAGACAGAGCAGCACGAGCATGCCGGGCTCCGCCGCGCGGGTCCGCTCCACTGCGGAGGTTTTCAGCGCCATATCCTCAGCATCATAGCGCAACTGCTCCGTCGTCTGGCGCCCCCTCGGCCCGTAACGCGGCCACGAAAATCCATCCCGCTGCCGCACCG